>SKJO01000058.1 GCA_007121975.1 Nitriliruptoraceae bacterium
CGACCACCGGGTCGCTGGCCTGCTCGAGCGCTTCACGGGTGAGCAGCAGGTGCTCGGCATCGGGGTAGGTGGCGCGGGCCCGGCGCCGGGTGCTGGCCGCGTCCAGGGTCAACGCGGCGCGCTCGGCGTCCAGGCCCCGACGGCGCAGGGAGGTGGCCACGCTCAGCTCGGGCGTCCCGGCGTCCAGCGCGGCCGTGGCCTCGGCGACCGCGGCCTGCCCGTCGGGGCCGACCAACCACTGCCCCAGGCTCTGGGCGTCCATGGGCTCCCCTCGACCCGGCGCACGCTACTTGCCGTCCGGCGACGCAGCGTCCTCGGCCCGATCGGGCCCCAGCCGGTACCGTCCGGGGCATGGAGCTTCTGCGTCTCGACCTACCGCCCGACCAGCTCGGGTCCGATCCCGTGCTCGTGGTTTCGATGGACGGGTGGACCGATGCGGGTGAGGGCGGGAGCCTGGCCGCGCGTGCCCTGCGCGACGGCGGGGTGCGCCGGCGGGTGGGGCAGTTCGATGCCGACCGGCTCTACGACTACCGCGATCGACGCCCGACGCTGGCCATCGACCGTGGTCGGCTCGGGGTGCCCCAGTGGCCGACCCTGGTCGTCGACGAACTCGTCGGCGAGCACGGGCCCCCGCTGCTGCTGGTGCACGGGGCGGAGCCCGACCTGCGCTGGCGCACGCTGGCCGCCGACCTCGCCGAGCTGTGCGAGCTCGCCGGTGTCCGACGCTACGTGGGGCTGGGTGCGGTGCCCGGACCCATCCCCCACACCCGGCCCGTGCAGCTGATCGGCACCTCCAGCGACGAGGACACGCTGCGCCGTATCTCCCGACCCCACGAGCAGGTGGTGGTTCCCTCCTCCTGCCAGGTGGCGCTCGAGGCCAGCCTCGCGGCCGCCGGGCTGGACACGCTCGGGTTGTGGGTGCGCATCCCCCACTACGTCGCCGGGGACTACCCCGACGCGGCCCGGGCCCTGCTCGAGGCCCTCCGGGGCGAGCTCGGCACCCCGGTGGAGCTGACCGACCTGCAGGTCGCGGCCGCCGAGACCCGGGCCCGGCTCGACCTCGCCGCGTCCGGTTCGGACGAGATCCGCGAGCACGTCGCCCAGCTCGAGCGGCTGTACGACGCCGAGGTGGAGGCCGAGCGGCTGGTCACCGCCGAGCAGGAGCCGCCGATGAGCGAGGAGCAGGTGCCCTCGGCGGAGGAGCTCGGTGCCGAGATCGAGCGCTTCCTGCGCGGCCGCGACTGACCGGGAGCACGGCTCCCGGGGCGTTCAGAGCCGGAAGTCGGTGTCGGCGACCGGCTCGTCGATGTCCATCTGCGCCTTCTGCAGCCGACCCGAGTGGTCCCAGTTGAGCGACTGCCAGGTGGTGACCTGGTCGAGGACCCACACACCCGACTGCCGGGCGCCGACGCCGGATCGTCCGTTGCCACCGAAGGGCAGGTGGGCCTCGGCGCCGGAGGTGGAGTTGTTGACGCTGACCATGCCCGCACTCACCCCGGCGCGGAACGCGAACGCATGACTCGGGTTGGTGGTGTAGATCGCGGCGGACAGCCCGTAGCCGTGGTCGTTGGCCAGGTGCAGGGCCTCGTCGAAGGTCGCGAAGGTCGTGACCGGCACGATCGGCCCGAAGGTCTCGTTGCGGTACAGCGCGTCGTCGCCGCGTACCCCGTCGACGATCACCGGGTGCTGGTAGAGCCCGCGGTCCGGATCGCCGACGAATCCGTCCCGGGGGCTGCTCGAGCTGATGCGTCCCGTCGCCGACGAGCCCGACACCCGGTGGTGGGGCTTGATCTCCTCGAGCCAGGCCTCGTAGTTGTGGTCGAAACGGGCGTTGATCATCGGCCCGTACACCACCTCGCGCATCGGATCACCGATCGGTGCCGCCTCGACCGCCCGGGTGAACCGGGCGAGGAACTCGGCGTGGATCGACTCGTGCACGACCGCCACGCCCAGCGAGGTGCAGCGCTGGCCGGCGGTACCGAAGCCCGAGAACAGCGACCCCTCCACGGCCAGGTCCAGATCGGCATCGGGCATGACCACCAGGGGGTTCTTGCCGCCGAGCTCGAGGATCGGGGAGACCAGGTTGCGTCCGCACAGCGCGCCGATCTGCTGCCCGACCGCCGAGGACCCGGTGAACCCGACCTTGTGGACCGTGCCGGCCTCCAGGCCGGTGCGCAGCCCCGCGGAGGTGGCCGGGCCGTCGGCGAGCACCAGCTGCACCGCGGCGGCCGGGATCCCGGCGGCCCGGATACAGCGCACGAAGGCGGTGGCGGTCGCCGGGGCGTACTCGGCCGGCTTCCACACCACGCTGTTGCCGGCCAGCAGGGCCGGCACGAGGTACCAGGAGGGCACGGCCAGCGGGAAGTTGCCGGCGGTGATGACCGCCAGGGTCCCCACCGGCTTGCGGTAGGTGAACAGCTCCTTGTCGGGCATCTCGGAGGGCACCGTCATGCCGTACAGCCGGCGGCCCTCGGAGGCGAAGAAGATGCAGGTGTCGATCGCCTCCTGCACCTCGCCCAGCGACTCGGCCAGCGGCTTGCCGATCTCGCGGGTGATCAGTGCGGCCAGCGCCGCCTTGTTCGCGCCGAGCACCCCGGCGAGCTGGTGGATGGCAACGCCCCGGATCGGGGCGGGCACCGCCGACCAGGCGGCCTGCGCGACCCCGGCGCGTTCGGCGGCCCGCGCGAACACCTCCCCGTCACCGAGCCGCACCCGGCTGACGACCTCGTCGAGCGCCGCAGGGTTGGTCAGCTCGACGGTGTCGGTGCCGGCATCGACCGGTTCGCCGTCGATCAGGGAGGTCAGGATGGTCATGGTGGTCTCCGGGCGGGAGGTCGGGGAGTCAGGCGTTGAGGCGGGTCAGGACCCGGTCGAGGGCGTCGACGGCCTCGTCGAGCTCGGCGGGCTCCACGGTCAGGGTCGGCCGGAAGCGCAGCGTGCGGGTCCCACAGCCGAGCAGGATCACCCGCTCCTCGGCGAACATCCGGGTGGTGACCTCGTCGCGCAGCGCGGGGTCGGGCAGGTCGAGGGAGCACAGCAGTCCCCGGCCGCGGACCTGCTCGACCTGCGGATGGCGGCTGGCGAGCTCGTGCAGGCGATCGAGCAGGTGCCCGCCGAGCTTGCCGGCGCGCTCGATCAGTGCGTCGCGCTCGATGACCTCGAGCATCACGGTGGCGCGGACCATGTCCACCAGTCCCCCGCCGAAGGTGGAGTTGATCCGCGAGGAGACCGCGAACACGTGGTCGTCGATGTCGTCGACGTGCCCGCCGGCCATGACGCCGCAGACGTGGGTCTTCTTGCCGAACGCGACCACGTCGGGGCGCAGGTCCAGCTGCTGGAAGCACCAGGGGCTGCCGGTCATGCCAACGCCGGTCTGGACCTCGTCGAGCACCAGCAGGGCCTCGTGCTCGTGGGCGAGGTCCTGCAGCTCGCCGAGGAACCGGGCCGAGAGGTGCCGGTCCCCGCCTTCGCCCTGGATCGGTTCGGCCACCACGCAGGCGATGTCGTGGGCATGGTCGGCGAAGGCCTGGCGGGCGGCGGCCAGCGAGGCGTCCTCGGCCGCGAGGTTGGCGGCGGCGTTGGCCGCCAGCGGGAAGCGCAGCGCCGGGGTCGGCAGCCGCGGCCAGTCGAAGGTCGGGAACCGTGCGGTCTTGGTCGGATCGGTGTTGGTCAGGCTCATGGTGTAGCCGGTGCGTCCGTGGAACGCGCCGGTGAGGTGCATGGCCTGCCCGCCCAGCGCCGGGTCGCGGCCGGCGGCCTCGTTGCGCCGCGACTTGACGTCGAAGGCGACCTTCAGGGCGTTCTCGACCGCCAGCGCTCCCCCTTCGATCAGGAACAGGTGGGGCAGGTGCTCGACGCCGAGCACGCGCTCGAAGGTGGTGACGAAGTCCGCGAGCTCCGGGGTGTAGACGTCGGAGTTCGCCGGCTTGTGGGTGCCGGCGCGGGCCAGGCGGGCCTGCACGGTCGGCTCGGTCAGCGCCGGATGGTTCATGCCCAGCGCGTTGGAGGCGTAGAAGGTGAAGACGTCGAGGTAGGCCGTACCGGTGCGCGCGTCGACCAGCCGGCTGCCGCGGCTCGCGTCGAGGTCGAGCACCAGGTCGTAGCCGTCGACCAGCAGGTGGGGCTCGAGCCGGGACGTGACCTGCTCGGGGGTGGTGAAGGGGGCCACGCGCAACTCCTTGGTCGGTCCGGCGGTCACGGCACCAGGCGTTCGACGATCCAGTCGACGCAGGCGGTGTAGGCCGAGAGATCGGCGGCGTCGACCGCCGGGAACATGCCCAGACGCAGCTGGTTGCGTCCGAGCTTGCGGTAGGCATCGGTGTCGAGCACCCCGTTGGCGCGCAGCACCTTGTTGACCTCGTCGGCGGCAACCGTGTCGTCGAGGTCGATGGTGGCCACCACCAACGAGCGCGCCTCGGGATCGGTCACGAACGGAGCCGCGAAGCCGCGGTCCTGCGCCCACCCGTAGACCGTAGCGGCCTTGGCACGCTGGGCCTCGACGGCGCCCTCGAGCCCGCCGAAGCTCGCCAGCATCCACTCGACCTGCTCGGCGGCGAGGAAGATCGTGGACACGCTCGGGGTGTTGTAGGTCTGGTCCTTGCGGCTGTTGTCCAGCGCGGTCTTGAGGTCCAGGAAGGTCGGGATGTAGCGCCCGGAGGTGGCCAGGTGCTCGATGCGGGCCACCGCCGCGGGCGAGACCAGCGCCACCGTCAGCCCGCCCTCGGACGCGAAGCCCTTCTGGAGGCTGAAGTAGTAGACGTCGACCGCGCTCAGGTCCACCGGCAGCCCGCCCGCTCCCGAGGTGGCGTCGACCAGGACCAGGGCCTCGTCGAGCCGGGCCGGGGACTGCATCACCCCGGTCGAGGTCTCGTTGTGGGTGAAGGCCTGGACGTCGCAGCCGGGTGCGGGGCTGGCGGCGGGCCGGGAGCCGGGGTCGGCCGCGATGACGTCGGGATCCTCGAGCCACGGGGCGGCGGCGGTGGCCTTGGCGAACTTCGAGGAGAACTCGCCGAACACGTAGTGGCGGGCGCGCTGCTCGACCAGCCCGAACGCCGCGCTCTCCCAGAAGGCGGTCGCGCCCCCGACGGTGAGCAGGACCTCGTAGCCCTCGGGCAGGTCGAACAGGGCGGCCAGGCCCGTGCGCAGCCGGGCGACCTGGTCCTTGACCCGGGGCTTGCGGTGTGAGGTGCCGAGCAGGGTGTCTCCGACCGCCGCCAGCGCCGCCAGCGCCTCGGGGCGCACCTTGCTCGGGCCACAGCCGAAGCGGCCGTCGCGGGGCAGCAGGTCGGGCGGGATGGTCAGCGTCATGGTGGGCTCGCTTGGTCGGGGGCAGGGGGCGATCACCCGCCGCGCTGAGCGCATCCAACCGCGTGCGCACGGTCGGCGTCCACGGCCGGAGGTCCCCATCCTCAGGGTCGCCGTCCCGCAGGCGTCGGGCGCTACGCTGGGCGGGATCGTCCCGTCCCGCCCGAAAGCAGGCATCGTGAGCGTCTCGCAACGCATCCTCGCCATGGAGGAGTCCCCCACCCTCGCCGTCGACGCCAAGGCCAAGGCGCTGCGTGCCGCCGGGGAGCCGGTCATCGGATTCGGGGCCGGTGAGCCCGACTTCCCCACCCCGCCGCACGTGGTCGAGGCCGCGCAGCGGGCGGCCGCCGACCCCGCCAGTCACCGCTACTCCCCCGCTGCCGGGCAGCCCGCGCTGCGCGCCGCGGTGGCCGAGGCGACCGCCCGCGACTCGGGCGTCGAGGTCGCACCCGAGCAGGTCGTGATCACCAACGGGGGCAAGCACGCGCTGTACGCGATCTTCATGGCGCTGCTCGACCCGGGCGACGAGGTGCTGGTGCTCGCGCCCTACTGGGTGAGCTTCCCCGAGCAGATCAAGCTCGCCGGCGGCGTACCGGTGGCGGTGCCCACCGACGGCGCCAGCGGCTTCCGGGCCAGCGTCGAGCAGCTCGAGGCGATGCGCACCCAGCGCACCAAGGCGCTGGTGTTCGTCTCGCCGTCCAACCCGACCGGCGCGGTCTACCCCGCCGACGAGACCGCCGCGGTGGGCGCCTGGGCCGCGGAGCACGGCATCTGGGTCGTGACCGACGAGATCTACCAGCACCTGGTGTACGGCGATGCGCGCTTCACCTCGCTGCCCGCCGCCGCGCCCGAGGCCGCCGCGCGCACCATCATCTCCAGCGGCGTGGCCAAGACCTACGCGATGACCGGCTGGCGGGTCGGGTGGGCGATCGCCCCGGTTCCCCTGACCAAGGGCATGGCCAAGCTGCAGAGCCAGTCGACCTCCAACGTGTGCAACGTGGCGCAGGCCGCCGCGCTCGAGGCCCTGACCGGCCCGCAGGACGCGGTCGGCGAGATGCGCGCCGCCTTCGACCGTCGGCGCCGGATCGCGGTGGATGCGCTGCGTGCGATCCCCGGGGTCGAGGTGGTGGAGCCCGAGGGCGCCTTCTACGTGTTCCCCTCGTTCGAGGGCGTGCTCGGTCGGGAGCTCGGGGGACGCACGGTGGCCACCACCCTCGAGCTCGCCGAGGTCCTGCTCGAGCAGGCCAAGGTCGCGGTGGTCCCCGGTGAGGCGTTCGGCGCGCCCGGCTACGCCCGGCTGTCCTACGCGCTCAGCGACGCGCACATCGAGGAGGGCATCGCGCGCATCGCGACCCTGCTCGGCTGAGGCTCAGGCGGGCGCGCCGACCTCCCGCAGGCCGTGGGAGCGCAGCCGCTGCACGACCCGGGCCACGCTGGCCTCGCTCGTCTCCGGCCAGTGCCGGGCCTTGGCGCGGGTGCCGTGGTGCCGGAAGGCGAGCACTCGCAGCGGGATGCCCGGGTCGAGCTCGGCCACGAACCGGGCGTAGCGGTCGAGCTCGTCGGGCTGGTCGGTGACCCCCTCGATGACCAGCAGGCGCAGCTCGTGCAGCCGGCCGAGTGCATGGACCAGCCGGATCGAGCGCAGCACCTCGGCGTTGCCGGCACCGGTCAGCTGCCGGTGGGTGGCCTCGTCGATCGCCTTGAGGTCGATCATCGCGCCCTCGATGACCGGGGCGAGCCGCTCCCACCCCGCGGGGTCGAGGGTGCCGTTGGTGTCCACCAGTCGCGTGAGGTGGGCCAGCGCGGGGTCCTCGCCGATGAAGGTGAGCAGCGCCACGATCGCGTCGAGCTGTCCGGTGGCTTCGCCCCCGCTGAGCGTCACGCCGCGCAGGAACCCGGCCCGCGCTCGTAGCAGGTCGAGCAGGTCGTCGATCTCCCACCACGCCGCCTGGCCGGCCGCGTCGATCAGCGACGGGTTGTGGCAGTTGACACAGTCGAGGTTGCAGCCCTGCAGGA
>SKJO01000075.1 GCA_007121975.1 Nitriliruptoraceae bacterium
AGCGCCGAGGCGGGCGCGCTCCCCCACCACCCGGGCCCTGGCTCAGCCGGTGAACTGCGTGGTGTTGAACCGGGTCGCGACGTCCGGACGGGTCACGTAGCCCGTCACGTCGGGCGACCACGCCTCGGTGATGTCGGGGTTGTAGAAGTACAGGTAGGAGACCTCGTCGACGATCAGCTGCACCGCCTGGTCGTAGAGGTCCTTGCGGGTGTCGACGTCGAGCTCCACGCGGGCGGCGTCGAGCAGCTCGTCGACCTCGGGGTTGGCGTAGCCGTGGAAGTTGAAGCCACCGGTGGAGTGGTGCTGGGCGTAGTAGAAGTCGTCGGGGTCGATGTTGCCGAGCCAGCCGAGCATGAAGGCATCGAACTCGCCCTCACCCTGGTCGGCGAGCCAGGTCGCGAAGTCCTCGGTGCGGATCTCGACGTCGATGCCGATCGCCTCGAGCTGGCTGGCGATCACCTGGGCGGCCGTCACCGTCTCGGGGAACTCGCTGGTGACCATCAGGTCGATGGTGAGCTCGTCGACACCGGTCTCGTCGAGCAGCGACTGGGCCTGGTCGGGATCGAAGCCGAACGGCGCGTAGTCGAGGTACCAGAAGCTGGTCTCGGGGATCGCGGTCTCGTTGGGGGTAGCGGCGTCGAAGTTGGTCGCCTCGGCGATCGTGGCCGGGTCGAGCGCGAACGCGATCGCACGGCGCACCTCGACGTCATCGAACGGAGCGCGGTCGTGGTTCATCGCGAGGTACCAGTAGTCGTTGCCAGCCACGCGGCCGATGACGAGGTCATCGCGGTCCTCGAGCGTGGTGAGCTGCTCGGGAGGTACCGAGTCGATCCAGTCGACCTCGCCGGTTTCGAGGTTGGTGAGCTTGACCTGCTCGTCGGGGATGACGCGGAACTCGATGCCGTCGAGGAACGGACCCTCCCCCCAGTAGTCAC
Organism: Nitriliruptoraceae bacterium; assembly: GCA_007121975.1. GTDB lineage: Bacteria > Actinomycetota > Nitriliruptoria > Nitriliruptorales > Nitriliruptoraceae > SKJO01. The sequence goes on from SKJO01000075.1 coordinate 936, forward strand.
CGAAGGCCTCGAGCACCACGGAGTCGCCGGGGCTGAACGACACGTAGGAGAACGGCCCGGTGCCGATGGGTTCGTCGCCGAGCGTGCCGGCTTCGATCGCGGCGGCCGGGGCGATGGCCATGCCCTTGAACGGCCCGATCTGTTCGAGCAGGTTGGGGGCCGGACGGTTGAGCACGAGGTCGACGGTGAGGTCGTCCACCGCGACGTACTCCTCGACGGCGGCGAGCCGCCAGCCGTTGGCGCCCTCGGCGGCGATGAACTCGAGCGAAGCGACGACGTCCTCGGCGGTGAACGGCGAACCGTCGTGGAAGGTCACCCCGTCGCGCAGCGTGAAGGTCCAGGTCAACAGGTCCTCGGAGACCTCCCAGGACTCGGCCAGGGCGGGCTCCATGGTGAGGTCGTCACCGGGTTGCACGAGCGTGTCGTAGACGTTCTCGAGCACGGTGAAGGCGAACGAGGAGGTGGTCAGGTGCGGGTCGAGTTGGTCGGGGTCCCCCCCGATCGCGGCGACCAGGACTCCGGCCGCGGCCGGTTCCGGATCGTCCGCGGGGTCCTCAGCCGGGTCCTCGGCGGGGTCCTCAGCCGGATCGTCGGCCGGGTCGTCGGCCGGGTCCTCGACAACGGGATCGTCGACGTCGACGGGGTCACCCTCCCCGCAGGCAACGGCCAGCAGGGCGAGGGCCGCCACGGCGGCGAGCGGGGTCAGCAGTCGGGGTGGCAGGCGCACAGAGCCTCCTTGGTCGGCAGCGACGCCGCGAGCGGAGCGGGAACACCGCGCGACGTGTGAACGTCGGAACCCCCCGGGGGCTCCGACCCCTGACCCTACGATCGCCGTCGGAGAACACAACCACCTCCCCCACAACTCCGGGGTCTCCCGGCCTCTCCGGCGCTGCCTCGCGCGCAGAGCGCACGAACTGGGCCGGGTCTGGGGACAACCCTGTGGGGATGTGGACGAAGCACCGAGGTGTTCTTCCACAGCTGTGCTCACACCGGTGGAAGTCAGCCCGGCTGGTCCGCGGCGACGAGGCAGGCCGGCAGGCCCTGCTCGAGCGGGATGGTCGGGCTCACCCCGAGCTCGCTGGCCGCCCGATCTCCGGCGTAGCCCCCCGGGTGGGTGACGTACTCGATCGCCTCGGGACTGAACGGGGCGCTGCGGCCGGTCAGCGCAGCCGCCCGTGTGGCGACCTCGGCGGCGGCCAGCGCCGCGGGACGGGGCAGCGAGCGCAGCCGGGTGCCGGTGTGCTGGGCGTGATGGGCGAAGAAGCTACGCGCCGAGACCGGCGGTCCGGCGAGGTTGTAGGTCCGGCCCGCCGCCACCTCGGCGTCCCCGGCCACCAGGATGCCGGTCACGAGGTCGTCGATGTGGATGGGTGACAGCGGCCACCGGCCGCCATCGACCAGGACGAACTGCCGGCGGCGCATCATCGCCAGCGGTCGCAGCACCCAGGGCACCGACCGGGGCCCGTAGACGTCGCCCGGTCGCACGATCGTGACCGGCAGGTCGCGTTCGGCGCAGACCGCGAGGACCGCGTGTTCGGCGGCGATCTTGGTGTCGGTGTACGGCCCGCCCGTGGGGACCAGAGGATCGGACTCGGTGCGTAGCGACCCGGCCGGGAACCGGTTGCCGTACACCACGATCGATGACAGGTGCACCAGGCGCCCCACCCCGGCGTCGGCCGCCGCCTCGGCCACCCGGCGGGTGGCCACGACGTTGACCTCGACGAAGCGATCGCGGTCCCCGGACTCGGCCACGATCGCGGCGGCGTGCACCACCACCTCGGCGCCGGCGAGTTCCTGCTCCCAGTCGCCCGGCCGGGTGAGATCCGCCCGCACCGCATGCACGCGCGGATCGTGCTGCTCGGCGAGGTCGATGGCGGTGACCTCGTCGCCGCGCGCGAGGCAGGCCTCGACCAGGGCGCGACCGATGTTGCCGGCCGCACCGGTCACGACCACGCGGCGGCGGTCGGTGGCGGAGGATGCGGGCATGCTCGGATCCTTTGCTGGGGTGACGTTCGGGGTGAGCTCCGAGGCGGCCGGTTGCGCACGAACGACGATGCCACCCGGTCAGCAACCGGGTGGCAGGCCGTAGCTGAGTCGTCCCGGCTCAGAGCGAGCGGGGCTCCTCCCACAGGGCTTCGTCGAGCTCCTGGTCGCGCTTGCGCTTGAGCAGCACGCCCGCGCCTGCGGCGGCGAGCAGCAGGATGAACAGCAGGCCCTTCTTGCCGCCCTTGTCGTCCTCGGTCAGATCGTCGATGCGGTCCGCGGCGAACTCCTGCAGGTCCTTGCCCTTCTTCTCCGCCTTGGACCGGACCTTGTCGGCCTTCTTCTCGAGCTTGCCGAGCTTCTTCGACACCCGTGCGTTGCCCACCGGGTCCTCCCTTGTTCGCGTGGTCGTACGTGTTCTGGTCCGACTCTACCTGCGGCGGCGCCGGCTGTACCCGACCAACCGACGGGGCCGGGGTACGTGCGCGCCCCGGCCCCGTCGATCAATGCGACCAACCCTGGTCAACTCACCGTCAGCACGCCCTCCATGCCCGACTCGCGGTGACCGGGGATGCTGCAGTAGAAGTCGTAGGTGCCGGCCGCGATCGTGAAGGTCCCGGTGTCGGAGCCGCCCGGGTCGCACAGCACGATCTGGCGGTCGCCCTCGAAGCCCTCGATGATGAAGTCGTGCTCGACGGTCGGCCCGCACTCCATGGTGAGGGTGATCTCGGTGTCGGCGGCGACGGTCAACGAGTCCGGCTCGTAGGCCAGCGAATCGGTGCCCTGGATGGTCACCGAGGTCTGGGCCTCGCCGCCGGCATCGTCGTCCCCGCCGCAGGCGGCGACGATCAGTGCCAACGCCGCGACGAGCATCAGGCGGAACAGACGGGGGGTGGTGCGCATGATGGTTCCTTCGTGGTGGGAGGGGGGATCAGAAGAACGTGAAGCCCGGTGAGGTCGGGTCGAACCCCTGCTGGATGAAGGCCGGGATGTACGCGGCCAGCACCAGCAGGGCGGCGGCGGCCGTCCACAGTCCGAGCCGATCGAGCACGGCCGGGCTGGAGCGGTCGTCGTGGACGAACTCGGAGAACTCCAGGGTCTGCTCCTCGAGCGTGGCGGTCTGCTTGCTGCGCAGCGTCTGGCCGAGGATGACGAAGAAGAGCACGCCCGCCACCGACATCAGCAGGCCGCCGACCCCGGTCATCAGATCGCCGAGTGCCCAAGCTTCGCTGCCGAAGGAGGCGCCGGACGCGTGCAGTCGACGAGGTTGGCCCTCGATGCCGTTGGCGATCTGCCCACGGCTGAAGATCAGCACCCCGACGAAGTAGATCCATACCTGCGCGAGTGCCGCCTTGCGGTTCCACAGCGCCTTGCCGGTGAAGTGGGGCACCAACCAGTAGGTCAGCGCCATGATCGACAGCGTCACGGCCGTGCCCACCGTGAGGTGGAAGTGACCCGGCACGAACGCGGTGTTGTGCACCACGAGGTTGAGGGTGTAGCTGGCCTTGATCAGGCCGCTGATCCCTCCGAGCATGAACCCCAGCATCGCCAGCAGTTGCCCGGTGGCGACCGGATCGCCCCACGGCAGCTTGCGGATCCACCCCACCAGCCCGGTCCCGCCCCGGCGGCGCGCGCCGTCCTCGAGTCCGGCCATGAGGGTGAAGGCGGTGATCATCGAGGGGAGGAACACGCCGAAGGTCATCAGCCCGTGGGCGAACTTCAGACCCTGGTGGATCCCCGGGTCGGTGAACTGGTGGTGCAGTCCGACCGGGGTCGACAGCAGCAGGAACATCAGGAACACGACCCGCACGACCCCGTCGCTGAACAGCCGCCCACCGGCCCGCTGGGGAACGACCAGGTACCACGAGATGTACACCGGCAGCAGCCAGAAGTAGACGATCGGGTGCCCGCTCATCCAGAACAGCGTGCGGGTGGTCAGCGGGTCGACGGTGTCGATCAGCCCAAGCGACCATGGCAGCAGGAACGCGAGCATCTCGATCGCGATCCCGACCGAGGCCATCGACCACATGATGTAGGTGACGATGCCCATGTAGGCCGCCAGCGGCGTGGCGCGCCCGGGATTGTCGGCCTTCCACTCCCGCCGGGTGAGCAGCATCGCAGCCAGCGTCACCCAGGTCCCGATCACCAGCAGGGTGGCGCCGAGGTAGAAGAAGAACGAGGCCTGCAGCGGGGCATACATCGTGAACAGCACGGTGGCGTTGCCCAGCAGCATCGGGATCGCGGCCAGCACGACCCCGGCCGCCGACAGCAGCGTGGAGGCGATCACCAGGCGGGTGTTGACCAGCGGACGATCGAACGCGCGTATGGCGGCCAGGGCGACCCAGCTGTTGGAGAAGGTGAAGGTGAACACGATCACCAGGGTCACCCCGTGCAGGGTGAGGCCCTGGAAGTAGTTCATGACGGCGGTGCCGTAGACGTCGATGCCCAGGCGGTCCAGGGCCTGGCCGATGCCCATCAGCCCGCCGATGGCCAGCCCGATGTAGCCGAGGTACAGGTGCCACTTCAGCCAGGTTCGCTGGGTCTGCTCCTCCCCGGTGCGGGGCGGCTGGATCCCGATCGCTTCTGCGCTCATTCGACCACCACCATGGCGAACATCTGGTTGTGTCCGAGGCCGCAGTACTCCGTGCAGAGCAGCTGCAGCTCGGCGGGCGCGTCGAACGTGTGCGTGACCCGGGTGACGTGACCGGGAATGAGCATGACGTTGACGTTGGTGCCGAGGATCTTCATGCCGTGCAGCACATCGCGGGAGGTGGCGACGATGTCCACGGTCGCGCCGCGGGGAATACGCAGCACGCCGATCTCCCGGTCGGCGCCGGTGGCCGCATCCTCGACGGTCATGGTCTCGCCGGTCTCGAAACTGAAGGCCTGGGCGACGATCACGGCCTCGTAGGTGCCGTCCTCGAGTTCGTGCAACCCCGGCTCGTCGAAGGGGGCGGCCTCACCGCGCACGACCTGCATCGGATCGATGCGGTGGTCGTGGCCCGGCAGGTGGACCCCCATCTCGGTCACCGAGTAGCCGATCGCGACCACGCCGAGCGCGAGCGCACCGATGGTGGCCCACACGAAGCGTTTCTCGACCTTCTCGATCTGCAGGCCCATGTCAGGTCCGTCCTTCCAGAACGAAGAAGATCCACGCCCAGGCCGCCACCATCGACAGCAGGTACAGCCCCATGATCAGGAGCGTGCCGCGCGGATGGTGCAGTTCCTCGTCTGCGTCGTTGCCGACGTCCGGCGTCGTTTCCACGGATTGCCTCCCAACTGCTCCCGGAACGCCCACAGGCGTCTCCCGCGCCATTGGTCTGCACCTGCAACGTGGCTGGTACAGACCGGCGCACAGCCGTGTTCCGGCCCGCCTGGTGGCGGACAGGCGCAGACCTTGGCCTCCCCGCATGAACGGAAACAAGCCCCTAGCGCATGGGTCTAACGGACCACGATCGTGATCGCCCCGCTCGGATGCAGCGTGCACAGACCCTCGATCGTGCCCGGCGAGGTGAACGTCTGGGCGAGCGTCTGCCCGGCGGCGACGGTGTAGGGCCCGACCTCGTGGGTGACCTCGTCGCGGTTGACGACCACCAGCCGGTCGCCGACCTCGACCTGAAGGGTGCGGGGCAGCAGCTCGACCTGCTCGCCCGCGGCCATCCGCTCGGCGGTCCCCGGCGGGACCTCCACCAGCAGTTCCTCGGAGCCCAGCGCGGACATCAGCGCCGAGACCAGCAGCGCAACGGCGACCACGACCACCAATGCGGTCAGGGCCGTGATCAGCCGCCGGTTGGACGCGGCGGAGTCACCGGAGGCGGGAGGGTCTGGCTCGGCGGTGTTCACGGGGCCTCGAGCTCCAACGTCGCGGTCCGGGGGTGACCGTCGGGGGTGACCGCGGTCACGGCCACGACCCACGAGTCACCGGGTGGCAGCTCGAGCTCGTAGGACAGCCGATGGTTGCCGGTCACCTCGAACAACACGTGCTCGGTACCGGGGTCGGTCACCACCTGGGCGGTGGCCGACACCACCTCGACCTCGTCACCCGAGTCGTCCCAAGCGTACACATGGACCTCGTTGGGTCCGGGCGCGAGCGGCGACACGGTCACATCGAGCGCGACCTCGTCGACCACGATCCGCTCGACGTGGGTGGGTGGGGGCTCGGGGATCCCGAGCAGCACGCCCGGCACCACCAGCACGGCGAGCAGCACCACCGCGGGGAGTCGACCGACTTCCCGGCGCGTGCCGAGCAGCCGCCCGATCCCGGCAACTGCCAGCACGCCGAGCAGGGTGAGGGCCAGCGCCGCTGCCAGCGCCACCGGCGTCCCCGACGCGGGCGCGCCAAGCGCCACGGTGAGCAGCCCCAGCGCC
>SKJO01000158.1 GCA_007121975.1 Nitriliruptoraceae bacterium
GGCTGAGGCTTCACCCGGGAGCCGCCTGAGCCCGACGTGGTGGTCGCGCCGGGCCGTCCGAGGGGAGGGACCCAGCGGCCCCGCCTGCACTACTGTTGCCGTCCGCGGGATAGCATCTCCAAGACAGGACCGTCGCCGCGAGGCGCTCCGTTCCTGGAAGGGGAAGAGCGTGGCGCAGACCGGTCGGCCAGCTGCCCGCCAGGTCGCCTCGGTGACCCGGGCGGTCACGCTGCTGGACGCCATCGCCGCGGCCGGCGGCGAACTCGGCACCAACGCGCTCTCGCGTGCGACCGGCATCAACGCCAGCACCGTGTCGCGCATCCTCGCGACCCTGGTCCAGGGCGGGTTGCTCGAGCACCGGCCCGACACCGGCCGGTATCGGCTCGGGTTGCGGCTGGTGCAGCTCGGCAACGCCGCTTTGGATGCGTTCGACCTGTTCGACGCGGCCCGCGAGCGGATGGACGAGCTCGCCGAGGCCACCGGTGAGACCGCCAGCCTGTCGGTCCCCAGCGAGGGCGTGGCGTCCACCGTCGGCTTCGCGCGCAGCGACGCGGCGGTGCAGAGCATCGCGCGGATCGGCCGGCCGAGCGTCGCGCACGCCACCTCGGTCGGGAAGGTCTACCTCGCCTGGGGCGGCCAGCTGCCGGAAGGTCCGTTGGAGGCCTACACGCCGCACACCGTCACGGACCGCGACCGGGTCGCCGCCGAGGTGGCGGAGGTCCTCCAGCGGGGGTGGGCGCAAGCCGACGCTGAGCGCGATCCCGACCTGGCCTCGATCGCCGCGCCGGTGCTCGACCAGCACGGGAAGCTCGCCGCGATCCTCGGGGTGCAAGGTCCAGCCGGACGGTTCGACGCCGAGGCCCGCAGAGCCGCGGTTCCGGTCCTGCTCGACGCGGCCACCTCGCTGTCGGTGGTCCCGCCGATCAGCCACGACGCCAACGCACGAGCCCTTGCCGACGGGTAGCAGCATCCGTAGGCTCACCCTAGTTGGCAACGGCATCCCCCATAGGGCAACACAGCCCGGTGGCCGCTGTCGGACGATGAGGGGCACGCGATGGCCGGCGCGGGTCGGGGACATGGCAACGGCGCCACGAACGGGCGGTCGCCGCGGTACTCGGCGTGGGATCTGGCTCGGCGGGGGTTGACCGGTGAGGCGTGGCCCCCGGCCTGGCGCAAGCACGAGCTGCGCCCGTCCTACGACGTGGTGATCATCGGCGGTGGCGTGCACGGGTTGGCGACCGCGCACTACCTGGCGGCGAACCACGGCATCACCGATGTCGCGGTGCTCGACAAGGGCTACATCGGTGGTGGCGGGTCGGGGCGCAACACCGCGATCCTGCGGTCGAACTACCTCACCCCGGAGGGCATCGCGTTCTACGACCGGTCCCTGGAGCTGTACCGCGGCCTGGCGGCGGACCTGAACTTCAACGTGATGTTCTCCCAGCGCGGCCACATGACGCTCGCCCACAACGACGCGTCTCTGCGCACGATGCGGTGGCGCGCGGAGGTCAACAAGCTCGTCGGGGTCGACTCCGAGGTGATCGATCCCGACGAGGTCGCCAAGCTGGTGCCCCGCATGGACGTCAGCTCGGAGGCTCGCTATCCGATCCTGGGGGCGCTGTGGCACCCGCCGGGCGGCATCATCCGCCACGACGCGGTGGTGTGGGGCTACGCCCGCGGTGCCGACAGCCGTGGGGTGCAGATCCACCAGAACACCGAGGTGCTCGGCATCGACGTGGTCGCGGGCCGGGTCACCGGAGTGCAGACCTCCCGCGGGGCGGTCTCGGCACCGATCGTGGTGAACTGCACCGCGGGGTGGTCGTCGTTGATCTCGGACATGGCCGGGGTCGAGATGCCGGTGCACACCTTCCCGTTGCAGGCCGCGGTGACCGAGCCGGTGCAGCCGTTCCTCGACCCGGTGGTGGTCAGCGGGACCCTGCACGTCTACGTCAGCCAGACCGACCGGGGCGAGCTGGTGTTCGGCGCCAGCGTGGATCCGTTCGCGTCGTACTCGACCCGCGGGTCACTGGAGTTCATCGAGGGGCTCGCCGGCCACGTGCTGCAGCTGATGCCCTCGCTGCACAACCTGCGGCTGCTGCGCCAGTGGGCCGGGTTGTGCGACATGACCCCGGACTACTCCCCCATCATGGGCCCGACGCCCGTGGAGGGGTTCTACGTCGACGTCGGCTGGGGCACCTACGGGTTCAAGGCCGGCCCGGTCTCCGGCGAGCAGATGGCGGCCTGCATCGCCACGGGCGCCACCCCGGAGCTGATCGCACCGTTCGCGCTGTCGCGGTTCGCCGCGGGCGAGCTCGTCGGCGAGAAGGGGGCGGCAGCAGTTGGCCACTGACCATGGGCCGATCCGGCCAGACCTCGAGACCGACCGATGATCACCCTGTCGTGCCCGTGGTGCGGGCCCCGTAACGTCACCGAGTTCGCGTACGGCGGCGAGTCGGGCGCCCGCCCCGATCCGGCGACCGCGACCCCGCAGCCGTGGCGCCGCTACCTCTACACCAACGCCAACCCGGCCGGTCCGGTGACCGAGACGTGGCTGCACCGGGCCGGGTGCCGCCGCTACCTCGTCGTCGAACGGGACACGACCACCAACGAGATCCTCGCGATCCGCCGCCCCGGCGGTGCGCCCAGCACCTCCGCACGGCACGCCACGACGGGTCGAGCAACGGAGCAGCGCCCATGACCGCAGCCACGACCCCCGGCGCGGCCACCCGGCTCGATCCGCAACCCGGCGAGGTGATCGACCGCACCGACCGGTTCGCGTTCACCTGGAACGGGGTCGAGCACCACGCCTACCGCGGCGACACGATCACCTCGGCGTTGGCGGCCGCGGGGGTGCGGGTGTTCTCGCGCAGTTTCAAGTACTCGCGGCCACGCGGGATCCTGACCGCGAGCTACCTCGACCCGGGCTGCACGGTGCAGGTCGACGACGAACCCAACGTGCGCGGCTCGCACCGGCGCATCGCCCCGGGGCAGGCCGTGACCGCGCAGAACGTGTGGCCGTCGCTCGACCGTGACGTCAAGATGGCGAACCAGGCGGTGGGCCGGTTCCTGACCGCCGGGTTCTACTACAAGACGTTCATCAAGCCCCAGCGGCTGTGGCCGACGTACCAGAGGGTGCTGCAACGGTTCGCGGCCGGCGGCACCGCACCCGACACCGCTCCCGATCGGCTGCGCTACGACAAGCGCTACGCCCACCCCGACGTGCTGGTCGCCGGGGGCGGTCCGGCCGGGATGAAAGCGGCCGTGGCCGCAGCCAAGCACGGTGCGAAGGTGCTGCTCGTCGAGGAGGAGCACGAGCTCGGCGGGCACCTGCGCTACGGCGATACCGGCGACCTCGACCGGCTCGCGCTGTTGCGCGCCGAGGTCGCCGCCAGCGACGTCGAGGTGCTGACCGACGCGGTCGTGGCGGGACGCTACGACGGCAACTTGTTCGCGGTCGTGGAGCGCAGCGCGCCGGGACTCACCGAACGGCTCACCAAGGTGCGCGCCGGCGTGGCGATCGTGGCCGCCGGGCTGATCGAACGGCCCTACGTCGTCGAGGGCAACGACCTGCCCGGGGTGCTGCTCTCCACCGCGGTGCGACGGCTGATCAACCTGCATGCGGTCAAGCCCGGCAACCGGGCGGTCGTGCTCACCGCCAACCCGCAGGGTGACGCCGCGATCGCGGATCTGCAACGTGCCGGCGTGCAGGTGTGGGCCGAGGACGCCCGCGCTGGCGGCGACATCGTGCGAATCCTCGGCCGCGGCGGGGTCGTCGGCGTCGAGGTCGGCGACGGTCGCAAGGTGCCGTGCGACCTGGTGGTCACCGCGACCGGGTGGACCGCAACGACCTCGCTGTTGAACATGGCCGGTGACCGGCCCGTGTACGAACCCCGGATCGCGCGGTTCCTGCCCTCCCAGCTCCCCGACGACGTGCTGGTCACCGGCGGACTGGCCGGTGACGACGACCTCGACGAACTGCTCGACCATGCCCGTGCCGCGGGCGAGCTCGCCGCCGAGCGTGCCACCGAGCCCGGCAGCGTGCGTGGAGCGGCCCTGCCGGTGCGTCCGATCGTGGATGCCTGTCTGCCTGCACTCCCCCTGCACGACCACCCGGCGATGTTCCGCGGTCCGACCCACGGGTTCGTAGACTTCAGCGAGGACGTCGGCTCCAAGGACCTCGCCGCCGCGGTCGCGGAGGGCTACGACTCCTCCGAGCTGGCCAAGCGCTACACCACCGCCACGATGGGCCCCTCACAGGGCAAGCTCGAGACCGTCAACGCGGTCGCCGCCGTCGCCGAGGCCACCGGCATCACCATCGGGCAGGCGGGCACCACCACCTGGCGGCCCCCCTACGCCCCCATCACGCTCGGTGCGTTGGCCGGGCGCAACTTCGAGCCGGTCCGCGTCTCCCCGATGCAACCCTGGCACGAGGTCCACGGTGCCGCGCCGCTGGTCGCTGGCGCGTGGATTCGGCCCGACCACTACGGCGATCCGGCCGCCGAGGTCCGCGCGGTCCGCGATGAGGTGGGGATCATCGACGTCACACCGATCGGCAAGCTCGACCTGCAGGGTCCCGACGTCCCCAACCTGCTCGAACTGCTGTACGTCAACAAGTGGCAGAAGCTCGACGTCGGCCGGGTCCGCTACGGCGTGATGTGCGCCGAGGACGGCGTCGTGCTCGACGACGGGGTCACCGGCCGGCTCGGTCCCGACCACTACCTGATGTCGACCACCTCGTCGGGTGCCGCCGGGATATGGGAGTGGATCGAGAACTGGCTGCAGACCGAACGGCCCGGCTGGGACGTGCACGTCACCCCGGTCACCACCGCCTACGCCTCCATGAACCTGGCCGGCCCGCGCAGCCGCGACGTGCTCGCCCCGCTCACCGACGTCGATCTCTCCGCCGACGCGTTCGGCTACATGCACGTACGCACCGGCACCATCGCGGCCGTCGAGGACTGCGTGCTGTGGCGCATCGGGTTCACCGGCGAGCTCAGCTACGAACTGCACGTCCCGGCCGGCTACGGCCTGCACGTGTGGGAGACGCTGCTGGCCGCCGGCGCTGACCACGGCATCCGGGCGTTCGGTGTCGAGGCACAACGCACCCTGCGGCTCGAGAAGGGCCACCTGATCGTGGGACAGGACACCGACGGGCTCACCAAGGCCGGCAGTGCCGGGCTCGGAGGTCTCGTCAAGCTCGACAAACCTAACTTCGTCGGCAAGCCCGAACTGGTGTGGCAGCAGGAGGTAGGCGTCACGTCGACGCTGGTCGCACTCCAACCTGTCGATCCGACCGAGGTGCCGCCCGAGGCCAGCCAGATCGTCGTGGCCGGGCGCACCGTGGGTCGCATCACCTCCAGCCGCCGCTCCCCCACCCTGGGGCGCGGCGTCTGCCTGGGCCAGGTCCCGCCCGATCTGGCGGCCCCCGGCACCCACGTCACCGTCCGGCTCCCCGATGGTCGCGACATCGTCGCGGTCGTGCAGCAACACCTCGCGCACGTCGACCCGGAAGGAGCGCGTCTCCGTGGCTGAACCCACCACCGCCGGGCCGGCACCGCAACCCGAGCCGCTGGCCCGCAGCCCGATCCCGACCCTCACCCCCACCGCGATCGTCGCCGGCTGGGAGGTCACCGACCGCTCCAGCGACGCGTCCACGCGTCTCGCGGACCTGTCCCCCCTCGCCAAGGTCCACGTCCGCGCCAGCGAGGACGGCGCGCTAGCCGCCGCCCTCGACGTGCGGTTCTTGAAGGCGGCTCGCGACGACTACGGCGTGCTGATAACCGGCTCCGGTCCCGGCGAGTGGACCCTGATCGGTCCGGCCGGGACCGCTGGCGACATCGCCGGGCGCCTCAGCGCGCTCGACGTCGACGAACGCATCACCATCGTCGACCTCACCCACGGGCGGGCACTCGTGCGCCTGACGGGGGACGCCGGCTCCACACTGCTCGCCACCGTGTGCGCCGTCGATCTCGATGAGCACACGATGCCCGACGGCACCTGCCTGCGTACCTCGGTCGCCAGGGTCGTCACCGATCTCGTCCGCGACGACCGCGACGGGGTTCGCTCCTACCTGCTGCACTGCGAGCGGTCCTCCGGCGCCTACCTCGCCGAACAGCTCCGACAGGTCGGCGAAGCGCACGGGCTCGGGGTCGAGGGTTTCGCGGCCGCCGGCCGGTAGGTGACAGCCGCCAGGACAGCGTTGCGTGTCAACTGCCAGCACATCGTTGTCGGGTTCCACGGTTGAACTCCACGCAGGTGATTCTCCGGGTCCAATCGATCCGGAGGAGACCAGGTGCACGACCACGAGCAGCAGACACGACGCGAGGCGGTCAGGCGGGTGATGGCCGGCAAGCCGGTGGCAGCGGTCGCGGCCGACATGGGCCGCTCGCAGCCGTGGGGGCGCAAGTGGGCCGCTCGCTACGACCCCACCGACGAGGGCTGGGCGGACTCGCACAGCCGCGCGCCCAAGACGCTGGCCAACCGCACCGACGGCGAGACCGAGGCGCTGGCGCTCAAGGTCCGCAGACACCTGGCGGCCGAGCCGTGGGCCCAGGTCGGCGCGTCGGCGATCGCGTGGGAGCTGACCAAGCTGGGCATCGCCGACCCCCCGCCGGCGCGCACCATCGAACGCATCCTGGCCCGCCACGACGTGTCGCGCCGCGCCCGCCGCGGCCGCTACATCCCAAGAGCAGTCCCGTACCCGGCGCCGCCGATGGTCGCTCCCAACGCCTGCCAGCAGGGCGACACCGTCGGGCCACGCCACCTCGAGGGCGACGAACTGTTCTACGTGTTCAACGTCGTCGACGTGGGCCGCCGCAAGGCCGCCGGACAGATCTGCGCGTCCCAGTCGGCCAAGACCACGGGCCGTCTTCCCGGCACGCTCTTGCGGCTGTGTCTCGTCCACGGGGTGATCCCGACCTTCATCCCGTTCGCCGAGCCTCGCAACGGGGTCGTGGAGCACTTCAACGACACCTTCGACAACAGGTCCTTCCGCACCGAACGGTTCACGTGGGTGACCAAACTCGTCGACCGCTGCGCCGCCTTCGAGACCTTCCACACCGCCACCCACCGCTACTCCGCGCTCAAGGGCGCCGGGTCGCCTCATCGGTCAGGGCGAGCACACGGTGCAGATCGAGCTCGTAGCGGTACAGCACCCGGGGCAACAACCCCTCGGCGCCGACCACGTGCCTGGTTCCCTGCAGGGCCAGCTCCGCAACCGCACACGGTCGGGTCTCGCACAGGTACAGGACCGGGAAGCTCCCCGGCGGGTTGAACCGTCCACC
>SKJO01000130.1 GCA_007121975.1 Nitriliruptoraceae bacterium
GCAGCAGCGCGAGGTCCAGCGCCAGCGGCGCGGCCAGGATCGAGTCGCGGCACAGGAAGTCGACCTTGAGCTGCATCGGGTAGCCGAGCCAGCCGAAGAAGTCGATGTTGTCCCACCCCTCCTTGTTGTCGCCGCGGGGCGGGTAGTAGTTGATCCGCACGACGTGGTGCAGGTCGCCGTACAGCTGCGGGTACATCTTGGGCTGCAGGATCGTGTCGAGCACCCCGAGCTTGGAGGTCTCCTTGGTCTTGAACGACTCGGGGTCGTCGAGCACCTCGCCGTCCCGGTTGCCCAGGATGTTGGTCGAGTACCACCCGTGCATCCCGAGCATCCGCGCCTTGAACATCGGCGCGAGCACGGTCTTGACCATCGTCTGGCCGGTCTTGAAGTCCTTGCCGCAGATCGGCACGCCCTTGGCCGACGCGAAGTCACGCAGCACCGGGATGTCGACCGTGAGGTTGGGAGCACCGTTGGCGAAGGCAACGCCCTCGAGCAGGGCGGCGTAGGCGTACATCATCGAAGGCGTGATCGAGGGGTCGTCGGCGTCGATCGCCGCCTCGAAGGCGTCGAGGTCGAGGTGGGCCGGACCCAGGTCGACGAACACCTCGGTCGACCCGCACCACACCATCACCATCCGGTCGCAGCCGTGCTGCTCACGGAAGGCGCGTAGGTCCTCGCGCACCCCGTCGAGCATGGCTCGCTTCGCGCGCGAGGGCATCACGTTGGGGCCGTCGAGCTTCTTGACGTAGGCCGGGTCGAAGGCGGCCGGCATCGGGCGGATCGCCCGCAGCGACTCCCCGATGGGCTCGAGGTGGCGGGCGACGTCCAGCACCCCGGCCTTGACCGCGGACACGTAGGCGTCGTCGGGGAACGGGTCCCAGGCGCCGAAGACCACGTCGCCGAGGTCGGCGAGCGGCACGAACTCGCGGATCAGGGGAGCACGGTCCTCGGTGCGCTTGCCGAGGCGGATCGTGCCGAGCTGGGTCAGCGAGCCGACCGGTTCAGCCATGCCGCGACGGATCAGCTCGACCCCGGCGATGAAGGTGGTCGCGACCGCGCCGAGCCCGACGCACACGACCCCGAGGCGACCGGAGGGCGGAGCGATCTGGGGGGTGGGCGCGGGCGGGGTGCTGCTCGCATCGGTACCGGGGGTGGTCACGGGACGCCTCGCTGCTCGGGAACTCGACGGTCACGCCACCTCGGCGTACCGGGGGGTCGAACGCCGCTGCTCGCAACGGTCGACCCACACGCCCAGCCTACGCCCAGCCGGACGGGTCGCGTACGGCAGGGCCGTTGCGCCGGGCTACAGGTCGGCCAGCGCCGCGGTCACGGCGAGCTCGAGCTCAGCGAGGTGGTCGTCGTCGAGCGGCCCGCCGTCGGCGTCCCGCAGGGTGAACGCGTCGAGCACCTCGTGGCCCAGGGTCTGCACCCGCGCGACGACGATGTCGAGTTCCAGCTCTGCCAGCGCGGTCGCGATCGCGTACAGCACCCCGATGCGGTCCAGGGTGTGCACCTCCACGACCGTGGCGCGCCCGCCCGCATCGGGCTGGGAGGTCACCGAGGTCTGGACCTCCGGCAGCCGCGACAGCCGGTGCTGCTCGGTGCGGGCCTTGCGCGCCACCCGGGCACGCACCGCGAGCCGGCCGGCGGCCGCCTCGGCGAGGTCACCCTCGACCCGCGCCCACCACGAGCCGCCGGTGCCCTCGGGCGGGTGGACCTTGAAGGTGTCCACGGCCAGGCCATCGCTGCGCGTGAAGGCGTCCGCGCCGACGATCGACCCGCCGTGCAGGGCCACGACCCCGGCGACCTTGGCGAACCAGCCCGGGTGATCCCGAGCCACGACGTCGAGTTCGTCGGCATCCGAGGGCCGCTCGGCGCCCGGAAGGTCGTCCTCGTCGCCGCTGCGGGTCACCCGGGTGCGGACCTCGGCGGGCCCCGGCGGGCTGGCCGTCATGAGGGTGTGGCGGACCACCGCGCGAGGCGACACCGCCGCGGCATAGCGCGAGGGCAGCAGCGCGAGGTGGCCACGCACCGCGTCGGCACTCGAGCCGAGCTCGGCGGCGAGCTGCTGGGCGGCGGTCGCGGTCGCGACGGCTCCGTCCGCGACCTCGTCGGGATGGCGTTCATCGAGCACGGCTCTGACCTTCGTGACCAGGCTGTCGAGCAGCGAGGCGGTCCAGGTCGACCAGGCGGTCGGCCCGGTGGCCCGGCCGTCGGCGACGGCCAGCAGGTGCAGGCAGGCCAGGGTCTGGCGATCGCCGACCTCGGCTGCGAGCTCCCGCGCCAGCGCCGGGTCGGTGATGTCGCGGCGGCGGGCGGCGTCGGGCAGCAGCAGGTGCAGCGCGACCAGCCGGCCGACGAGCTCGACGCTGTCCGGTCGTGCGCCGAGTCGCTCGGCCATGGCCCGGGCCAACGGTACCCCGGTCTGGCTGTGGGGTTCGCCCAGCGCCTTGCCGACATCGTGCAGCAGCACGCCGAGCAGCAGGCCCTCGCGGTCCTCGACCTCCTCCAGCGTGGTCGCTGCCCACGCCTCGCGACGCACCACCTCACCGAGCTCGGCGGCGGCGTGCCAGGCGTGACGATCGAGGGCGTAGCGGTGGAAGGGATTGCGCTGGGGGCGGCCGCGCAGCCGCTCCCACTCGGGCAGCACGGCGGTGAGCATCCCGACATCGTCGAGCTCGGCCAGCGCGGGCAGTGCGATCCGACCGAGCCAGAGCACGCCGAGCAGGCGCTGCCGCAGGCCGTCGTCGAGCTTCCACCGGGTCGACGCCAGCTCGCTGTGATTGCGTAGCCGGGTGGCGCTGGTGCGATCCAGGATGGCGCCGGTGCCCGTCAGCACCTCGAGCAGCCGCACCGGCAGGTCCGGGGCATCGAGGGTCTCCTCGTCGGGGACCCGCAGGACCCCGTCGACGAGGTCGAACCCGTCGACCTGCTGCTCGCTGGGTCGGGTTCGACGACGCCGCCCGCGGCGCAGGTCGGCGTCGATCAGCCGCCAGGCGCGGCGATGAACGTGGTCGATGGTGCGGGCGGCGAGGTACAACTCACGCAGCAGCCGGTGCGGGGCCAGCTCGTGTGGGCTGACATCCTCGTAGCCGAGCCGGGTGGCGACCCGGTCCTGCAGGTCGAGGCGCAGCACCTCGTTCTTGGCGCCCCCCGACAGCGCACCGCCGGTCACCGCCTGCTCGGCGGCGTCGAGGTGCAGCGCGACCCGCGCGGCCAGCAGCGAGGACTCGGCGGCGACCAGCCGGGGACGGTCCGAGGCGCCGAGGTAGCCCGCAGCGACCAGCGGGTCGAGTCCGGTGGTGCCCACGAGCGCACCGGCCGCCCACCGCAGCGACTGGACGTCACGCAGCCCACCCGCCCCACTCTTGAGGTCGGGATCGATGCGCTCCGCGGCGTCACCGGCGCGAACGCGCCGGTCGCGGTCGGCGTCGCGCAGGGCTTCGAGCAGCCGCTGCGGACGGCGCCGGAGCCGGCGCAGGCACTCCCCACGGACCTGTTTGGCCAGCGCCACGTCACCGGCCACGGTGCGCAGATCCATCGTCGCGGTCGCGGTGTCGAGGTCGTCGACGGCGCCGATCGCCTCCTTGCGCGACCGCACGGCGTAGCCCACCGTCAACCCGGCGTCCCACAGGGGATACACGATACGACGGACCGCCGCCTCCAGGTCCGAGGAACTCCAGCCCTCGTGGACGAGCAGCAGGTCGATGTCGGAGGCGGGCGCGAGATCCTCGCGCCCGTACCCACCCACGGCGGCGACGGCCAGGCGCCCGGGACCGATGGCCGGCGCCGACAGGGCGGCGATGGCCTCGTCGACCCGCAGGCTCCAGGCCCGGCACCAGTCCCGCCCGGGAGCGGGGCCGTCCTCACGCAGCCGGGATCCGGCCGCGACGAGGTTGGCGACGATGTCGGCGACGGGCAGGGGGCCCCCACCAGGGGCGGGGGCGGGCACGGCGGCCGTGTTCGGGTCCATGCCCGCCTCCGCTGCTGGGTTCAGAGCGCGTCGCCGTTCTCTTCGCCGGTGCGGATGCGCACGATGCGCTCGACGGAGGTCACGAAGACCTTGCCGTCTCCGACCTGGCCGGAACGGGCGTGCTTGACGACGGCGTCCACGACGTCGCCGGCCTGGGTGTCGGCGGCGAGGATCTCGAGCTTGACCTTGGGCACGAATTCCACGGAGTACTCCGCGCCACGGTAGATCTCGGTGTGGCCGCGCTGCCGGCCGTAGCCGCGCACTTCCGACACGGTCAGGCCCTGGATGCCAAGCTCCTGCAGGGCCTCCTTGACCTCATCCAGCTTGTGGGGCTTCACGATGGCCGTGACGAGCTTCACGACGTCCTCCTGTAGCGGCTCGGCGTCGGTGGCCAAGGTGGTCAGTCACCGCGCGCGGTCAGTGGGGCCGGGACCGGCCTCCGATGCCCGAAGCGTCGCGGGCCGTGGTGTCCCGGTGGTGTCCGGATCGTTTCTTCGCTGTTACGCGCCCCGGCGGTCGCCGAACACCGCCAGCGACGCGGTGAATCCATGCACGTAGGACCGGCGACCCACCGGTCCGACCTCCCCGGCACAGAACGCCCCCGCGACCGGAACCCCGAGGCGGGACTCGACCACGGACACGTCATGGTCCCGGCGGCCGAACAGGCGCTGTCCGCGGCCGTTGCAGCTGAACAGCAGGCCCCCCGCAGCGGGACCCACGTCCGCGAGCCGTTCGACGAGGTCGGTGTGGGCCGAGTTGGCATCGCGCACCTGGAACTGCACGGTGCGTCCGACCCGGGCGAGGTCCCCGATGGTCAGGGAGCCCTGCTCGGGGTCGACCCCGAGCAGGCCGCGGACCACGAAGTCGCCGGTGTCGTAGTCGTCGCGGACCTCGTCGGCCACCATGCCCACGTGCAGGCCCCCGCGCTGCAGCAGCAGGCGGTCGGTCTCGTCGGCCTCGGCGAGTACCGCGCGCAACCGGTCGAGTGCGGGCTCGCCGCCGAGCGTCAGGATGCGGTTGCGCTCCCCGGCGGTGATGGTCAGGGGCTCGCCGACCGGACGGCAGCCCTGCGAGACAACCGGCGCCACCTCGGCGTCGCGCAGCACGACGCCCACCGCACCGTCCTCGTGCACGCGGTCGTCGAGCAGCAGCCGCGATCGGCCGGCGCCACCCGACACCATCCCTCCGACGGTGAGGTGGCCGGGACGCTGATCGCCGAGCCGACCGAGCACCTCGGGCATCGGGTAGGAGTAGGGATCGGCGAGCACCAGCGCGAGGTCGCCGGGCCGCGTGTCGGGCCAGCCGGCCACCGCCAGCCCGCCCTCCGGGGGGCGTACCGACCAGGTCCGGAACGGCTCGAGGTGGCTGCCCGGCAGCCGCGCGGTCCAGACCACCACCGCACTGCCGTCCTCGACCTCCTCGCCGGGACCGATGACGCCCTGCGCGATCGCGCCGAGCAGCACCTGGGGCTCGAGGCGGGCCTCCACGGCCGCGAGCAGGTCCCCGGCAGCGTCGGCGTGGTCGGGGGTGGCAAGAACCACGGCGAGCTGGGCACCGGCCACCTCGGCGGCGGCGAGGGCGACGCCCGCCGCATCCGCAGCCTCGGCGGCGGCGAGTCCGGCCTCCGGGGTGCGGGACAGCGCGGCGGCACTACGCACCAACTCGCTCCTTGTCGGGGGGGCCAAGCGTAGGCGTCCCGGCGACCGATCGGGCAGGCCCAGGGCGGCCGGCGAACGAGCAGCACCCCCACCCACCTGCACCGATGTTCTCTCTCCGGACTGGACGCGCGTGCGACGCACGAACCTGGACGCAACCTGCGCTCATGGGTCGCCGACGTTGACAATCCCGTCATGTTGCGCCACTATGCGGACACGCGCCGATCAACGTCCGACGCCCCATCGGACCGGCGCGTCGGTGGGACCTCAGGGTCCCGCCTGCCGGTCGACGCCGTGCCCCGCGCGTCCCGGCTTCGGACCCCCGACTCGCCCCAGTCGGGGGTCCACCTCTTTTCCGGGAGATTCGGCCCCGATACCGCCGCGATGGGCCCGACCGGCCCGTCACGCGCCGCGCCGCCGGGCCCGGCGGGGCACACGGCGGCGCGGCGATCAACGCCAAGGACGGGGTGCGGTCAGCTCAGCCGCTCGATCATCAGCTGCGCAGCCTCCGAGGGGTTCATCGCCACCGCGATGCCATAGCCCTCGAGGATCTCCTTCTTCTCGGCGGCGGACTCCCCACCGGGGCCGCCTTCCTTCACGATCGCGCCCGCGTGCCCCATCTGCTTGCCCTCGGGAGCCTCGAACCCGGCGATGTAGCCGACCACCGGCGTGTCGGGGATGTTGTCCCGGATCCAGGCTCCGGCCAGCTGCTCCTCCGAGCCACCGATCTCGCCGACGAAGGCGATGGCCTCGGTGTCGGGGTCGGCGGCGAAGGCCTGGATGACGTCGAGGAACTGCGTGCCGATGACCGGGTCGCCCCCGATCCCCACGCACGTGGAGATGCCGATGCCCGCCTGCGCGAGCTCGTGCATGATCTGGTAGGTGAGCGTGCCCGAGCGGCTGACCAGGCCGACCTTGCCGGGCATGGTGATGTCGGCGGGGATGATGCCGACGTTCGCCTTACCGGGGCTGATCAGCCCGGGGCAGTTGGGCCCGATCAGCCGCACGCCGCCACGACGCACGACCGTGTCGTAGACCTCGGTCATGTCGTGGACCGGCACACCCTCGGTGATGGTCACGATGGTCTGGATGCCGGCCTCGTAGGCCTCGAGGATCGCCGCCTTGGTGAACGGCGCGGGCACCATCACCATGGAGGTGTTGGCGCCGGCCTGCTCGACGGCCTCACGCACCGTGGCGTAGACAGGGACCCCCAGCGGCTCCCAGACGGTGCCGCCCTTCTTGGGGTGGGTCCCCGCCACGACCTTGGTGCCGTAGGCCTGGTTGCGCAGGGCGTGGAAGGTGCCCTGCGAGCCGATGCCCTGCACGACGACCTTGGTGGATTCATCGACGAAGATGCTCATCGTTGCGCTGCTCCTGGATGCGCCGCTCAAGGGGCGCGGGGTCGGGTCGGGGGGCGGGGCTCAGCTGGCGAACTGCACGGCGGTGGCGGCGGCCTGTTGCATGGTCGCAGCCGACACGACGTTGGGCAGGTTCGCCGCCTCGAGGATGCGGCGGCCCTCCTCGGCGTTGGTGCCGTCGAGCCGCACGACCAGCTTCTGGGGGAAGTCCCCGAGGCGGTTGGTCGCCTCGACCACGCCGTTGGCCACCTCCTCGCCGCGGGTGATGC
>SKJO01000208.1 GCA_007121975.1 Nitriliruptoraceae bacterium
CCGCCAACCGTTCGCGCAGGGCCCCGGGATCCGGCCCGGCCGCCACGAACGCACGGCCGTCGGCGGCGAGCGCGGCCGCAATTGCCCGACCGACCCGGCCTCCGGCGCCGAGCAGCACCACCGCGGGCACGTCGACCTCCTCGCCACGTCCGGCGCAGGGTAGGCCGGGCGGCGACGGCGGGTACGTGACTCGGCGACGGTCGGGTGCGACGATGCGCCGATCCCGACCCCGATGAGGTCGCACGTTGCCCGACTCCCGCGCTGCCCCGCCGGCCGCTGCCACGGCCGAGGGCGATGTGCTCGTGCGCCTGCCGGTCAGCGACCGCCACTGGCCCGACACCCTGCCGCCGGTGCCGGGGGGCGAGGTGCTCACGATCACCGTCGGCCACCCGGCACTGCTGCCCGCCGGTGAGCAGGCGCTGATCGCCGCCGGCTACCGCATCGTCGGGGTGCACAGCTCGCGCCGGGCGGCGGCCGGGACCGGCGCGAGCATCGACGTGCTGGTACCGGGGACGCTGCGGCGGGCCCATGGCCGGTGGTGGCGGCAACTGGCTGCGTCCGCGGAGCGGATCTTCGATCTGCGGCTCGGACCGGTGCAGCTCCTGCTCGGCCCGCAGCTCGCGCGGCACCGGTCGCTGATGGCCCCGCCGCCCGACGGATAGCGCGCCGATCGAACGGGGCGAGCGTTGAGCGCTCGCGTTGCCCCGAGTGCTTGCAGGAGCTAGCACATAGTCGTACGGTTGCTAGCAAGAGCTCGCCGGTCGCGGACGGTCCGGGGGGGGACGGAGACCCGACGGCTCCCGCAGCCTCATCCGGCTCCCGCTCCGTCCCTCCACCCGACCGTCCGGTCCGCACGCGCCCTCCGCCGAACCCCAGACTCCCAGGAGAGTGGCCCCCATGACATCCACCGACACCACCATCCCGGCGACCCCCGCCGCCGAGCAGCCCGACGCCCCCGCCGAGGCGGCCGCGCCGGCGCCGAAGAAGAAGGCGACCCGCAAGAAGACGGCCGCCAAGAAGTCCACCGCCGCCAAGGCGACCCGCAAGAAGTCCGCGGCCAAGAAGCCGGCCGCCAAGCAGCCGGCCGCCAAGAAGGGCGCGACCCGGCGCAGCCCCGCCGCCTCCAAGGCACCGGCCCAGCCGCGGCTGCGTGAGCGCGACGCCAAGGTCGTGCTCGAGGACGCCGGCTACGCCATCGCCGGGGTCGGCGGCGAGCTCGTCGACCTCGCCCGCACTCTGCCCAAGCGGCTCGAGGACCTGCGTGGCGAGGTGCACCAGACCGCCGAACAGACCCCCGGCCGGCTCGCCGAGCTGCGCGAGCAGGCCCCCGAGCGCGTGCGCAGCAGCGTCGAGGACCTGCGTGGCCGGTTGGGCAAGGACGTCGACCGGTGGCTCGAGCGCTTCGAGTCCGTGTTCGACGCACGTGCCGCGGAGGGCCGCAAGCTCGCCGATGAGGTCCGCTCCGACGAGCGCGTGGGCAAGCTGCTCGACCAGACCGGCGCCACCCGCTCCCAGATCAAGGCCGCACTGACCTCCCTGCGCAAGACCGCGGACGTCAGCGTCGAGGCCGGCCGCGAGCAGGCCAAGACCGCCCGCAGCCAGGCCAAGGGCGCCGAGACCACCGTCAAGCGCTCCGCCGAGGAGGCTGCGGATGCGGTCAAGCACTCCGCCGAGGAGGCCGCGGATGCGGTCAAGCACTCCGCCGAGGAGGCCGGCTCCGCCGTCAAGGGCGCGCTGACCTCGGCGCGTCGCACCGCGGACGTCGCCCTCGAGGCCGGCCGCAAGCAGGCCGACAACGCGCGCAAGCAGGCCAAGGCCGCGGCCACGTCCGTGCGCAAGTCCGCCGGCACGGTCACCGACCTGCTGCACCCCACCGATGACGCCGAGGCCGACCGCGAGGACACGGCCACGGCGTGACCAACGCCCGTGACGCGGCGCCAACCAGACCGCCGCGTCACGGTGCCCGACTCCCGGCGCCTCCAACTCCCACTCCCATCCCTGGCTCCGGGAACGGTCGGCGAGCCACTCCCACCGCTCCGGCCGACCTCTCAGCGCCCCCCACCCTCCCAGTGGGGGGCGCTGCTCCGTCCGACGACCCCCACCGAGCCCGTATGGTGGGCGCCCTGCCGACCGCTGCGGAGCCCGGACCACGATGACCGCACTGCTCGCCGCCCTGCCGATCCTGCTCGTTCTGGTGCTGATGGTGGGGGTGGGCTGGCCGGCCTCCCGGGCGGGCGCCGCCGGTGCCGGGCTGGCGCTGGGGATCGCGATCGTCGGGTTCGGGTTCGGCACCGAGGTGCTGCCCGAGGTCGGGCTGACCGGGGGGCTGGCCGGCGTGGTGGCCGAGGCCACCTTCACCTCGGCGACGATCCTGTGGATCATCCTGCCGGCGCTGGCGATCTACCACCTGCAGGTCGGCTCCGGGGCCACCGATGTGCTGCGGGTGGCGCTGGGCCGGCTGTCGGGTGACCCGCGGGTGCTGGCGCTGCTCATCGGCTGGTTCTTCGCGCTGTTCATCGAGGGCGGCGCCGGGTTCGGCTCGTCGGTGGCGCTGGCCGCACCGTTCCTCGTCGGGGTCGGCTACCGACCGCTCGAGGCGGTGGTGATCTCGATGATCGGCCACTCGGTGGGCGTGTCCTTCGGCGCGATCGGCACCCCGATCGTGCCGATGGCGGCGGCGTCGGGCATCGACCCGGCCGAGCTGGCCCCGGCCAGCGCCGTCTACCACGCCGCCTTCGGCTGGTTCCCGCTGGCGGTGATGGTCGTGCTGGCCTCGCGCAGCACCGGCACCCGACCCACCGGAGCGATCTGGGGCTGGGCCGCGCTGGCCGGCGCGGCGTTCCTCGGGCCGATGCTGCTCATCGCCCGGTTCGTGGGCCCGGAGCTGCCCACCCTCGGCGGCGCACTGATCGGCGGGGCCGTGTTCGTCGGGGCCCTGGTGCTGGCCAACCGCCGCCGGTCCGGCCAGGCGGTCCCGGCCGACGCCGACGATCCGATCGACCTCGACGAGGACCCCACCCCGGCCGGGCTGCTGCTGGCCGCCGCCCCCTATCTGGTGCTGATCGCGCTGGTACTCGCGACCCGCACCGTGCCCGTGATCGCCGAGCCGCTCAGCCGGGTGGTGTGGCAGTGGGAGTTGACCGGCGGGTTCACCGGCAGCTTCGAGCCACTGACCCACCCGGGCACCCTGCTGGTCGCCTCGTTCGTGCTCGGGGCGGTGATCCAACGGGTCGGCACGGCCGCCGTGCGCACGGCCGTGGCCAAGACGCTGCGTCAGCTGGTGCCGATCACGATCGCGCTGCTGGCCATGCTGCTGCTCGCCCGCCTGATGGTGCGCTCGGAGATGACCGCCGCGCTGGCCGAGGCGGCTGCCGGTTCCGCCGGCGCGGTGTGGCCGGTACTCGCCCCGCTGGTGGGAGTGCTCGGCACCTTCGTGACCGGCTCGGCGACCGCCTCCAACGTGCTGTTCACCGACCTGCAGACCGCCACCGCCGCCGAGCTCGGCCTGCCCGCCGTGCCGCTGCTCGGCGCGCAGAACTTCGGCGCCGCGGTCGGCAACCCCATCGCCCCGCACAACATCGTGGCCGGCGGCGCGACCGTGGGGTTGGTGGGCGCCGAGGGCGACGTGATGCGCCGCACGCTCGGGGTCACGCTGGTCTACGCGCTGCTCGGTGGGTTGCTGGCGCTCGCACTCGTCTAGCCTTCCCGGGAACCTGGGAGAGGGAGCCGCATGAGCCTGCACGACCGCGTCGAGGCCGACCTCAGGACCGCCATGAAGTCCCGGGACAAGGCGGCCACCTCGGCGCTGCGCATGGTGGTGGCCGCGCTGAAGAACCGGGCGATCGCCGACGGGCTCGGCCCGCAGGGTCGGCTCGACGACCAGGTGGTCGAGCAGGTGCTGGCCACCGAGGTCAAGCGCCGGCGCGAGGCCGCCACCGCCTTCCGCGACGCCGGACGCGCCGAGCAGGCCGCCAGCGAAGAGGCCGAGGCCACCCTGTATGCCACCTACCTGCCCGAGCAGCTCGACGACGCGGCGCTGACCGCGCTGGTCGACGAGGTCATCGCCGAGCTCGGCGCCGAGGGCCCCAAGCAGCTCGGTGCGGTGATGAAGGCGGCCATGGGCCGTGTCGAGGGCCGGGCCGATGGAGCCCGGGTGTCCAGCGTCGCCAAGCAGCGTCTGCTCGGCTGACCCGACCGGAAGGTGCGTTGACCGATGCCACCGCTGAGCAGCACCTACGACCCCGACGCGGAGCGCTCCCGCGCCAACCGCGCCTACAACCTCGCGCTCGTCGACGAGCTGCGCGACCGGCTCGGTACGGCCGCGCGGGGCGGATCCACGCGGGCTCGGGAGCGGCACGTGGCCCGCGGCAAGCTGCTGCCCCGCGACCGGGTGGAGGCGCTGCTCGACCCGGGCACCCCGCTGCTCGAGCTCTCGCCGCTGGCCGCCAACGGCCTCTACGACGACGAGGCTCCGGGAGCGGGGATCATCACCGGCATCGGCCGGGTCAGCGGCACCGAGGTGGTCATCGTCGCCAACGACGCCACCGTCAAGGGCGGTACCTACTACCCGCTGACGGTCAAGAAGCACCTGCGCGCCCAGGAGGTCGCCCGCGACAACCGCCTGCCGTGCATCTACCTCGTCGACTCCGGCGGCGCGTTCCTCCCCCGCCAGGACGAGGTGTTCCCCGACCGGGAGCACTTCGGCCGCATCTTCCGCAACCAGGCCCAGCTCTCCGGGCTGAACTGCCCGCAGATCGCCGTGGTGATGGGCTCGTGCACCGCCGGTGGGGCCTACGTACCGGCGATGAGCGACGAGACCATCATCGTCAAGGAGCAGGGCACGATCTTCCTCGGCGGGCCCCCCCTGGTCAAGGCCGCCACCGGCGAGGTCGTCACCGCCGAGGAGCTCGGTGGCGGGGACCTGCACGCGCGCACCTCGGGTGTGGTCGACCACCTCGCCGCCGACGACCGCCACGCGCTGCAGCTCGCCCGTGACGCGGTGGCCCACCTCAACCGCGTCAAGCAGGTCGGCGTGGAGACCGCACCGCCGCAGCCGCCCGCCCACGACCCCGAGGAGTTGTACGGCATCGTGCCCTCGGACGTGCGCCAGCCCTACGACGTGCACGAGGTGATCGCCCGCATCGTGGACGGCTCGCAGTTCCACGAGTTCAAGCCGCTGTACGGCGAGACCCTGGTGACCGGCTTCGCCCGCGTGCACGGCTACCCGGTCGGGATCGTGGCCAACAACGGCATCCTGTTCCGCGAGTCGGCCCTCAAGGGCGCGCACTTCATCGAACTGTGCAACCAGCGCGGCATCCCGCTGCTGTTCCTGCAGAACATCTCGGGCTTCATGGTCGGCCGGGAGTACGAGGCCGGCGGCATCGCCAAGGACGGCGCCAAGATGGTCACCGCCGTGTCCTGTTCGACGGTGCCCAAGCTCACGGTGGTGATCGGCGGCTCGTTCGGCGCCGGCAACTACGCGATGTGCGGCCGCGCGTACGACCCGAGGTTCCTGTGGCTGTGGCCCAACGCCCGGATCTCGGTGATGGGCGGTGAGCAGGCCGCCAGCGTGCTCGCGACCGTCAAGCGCGACGGCATCGAGACGGCGGGCGGCACCTGGTCACCGCAGGAGGAGGAAGCGTTCAAGGCGCCGATCCGGGCCACCTACGAGGTGCAGGGCAGCCCCTACTACTCGACCGCACGGCTGTGGGACGACGGCATCATCGATCCGGCCGAGACCCGAGACGTGGTGGGCCTGGGCCTGTCCGCAGCACTCAACGCCCCGATCACCCGTCCGGACTGGGGCGTGTTCCGCATGTGATCCCGCCCACCGGGCGGGCAAGGAGACGGTGGTGACCGACACCCTGCGCATCGAGCGCGACGAGCGCGACGTGGTGACCCTGACCCTGAACCGGCCCGAGGTGCGCAACGCGCTGAACGCCGAGTTGATGGGCGCCATCGCAGACGCCGCCACCGACCTGGCCCGCGACGAGGGGATCCGCGTGCTGGTGCTCACCGGCGCGGGTCCGGTGTTCTCCGCCGGCGCGGACCTGACCTGGATGCAGGCGATGGTCGCCTACTCCTTCGAGCAGAACGTCGCCGACTCCCGCGGCTTCGAGCGCATGCTGCGCGCCATCGAGGGATTCCCGGCCCCGGTCGTGGCCCGCGTCAACGGGCACGCCATCGCGGGCGCCAGCGGGCTGGTCGCCTGCGCGGACGTGGCGGTGACCGTGGACTCGGCCCGCTTCGGCTTCACCGAGGTCGGCCTCGGGCTCGTCCCGGCGATGATCTCGGCCTACGTCGTGCCCCGCATCGGCCTCGCCGCCGCCCGACGCTACCTGCTCACCGGCGAGGTGTTCGACGCGCCCACCGCCCACCGCCTGGGCCTGGTCCACGAGGTCTGCGCGCCCGAGGCGCTCGACGAGGTCGTGGGAGGGCTGCTCGACACGCTGGTGGCCGGCGGTCCCGGCGCCCAGCGCGCCACCAAGGCCCTGCTCGCCGAGGTCGCGGCGCACCCCGACCCCGACGACACCGAGGTGGCGCGGCTCGAGGCGATCGCGCGGGCCCGGGTCAGCGACGAGGCACAGACCCGGATGCAGGCCTTCTTCACCCAGCGCCGCCGGTAGCCGGCGGCGAGAACTGCGGTTACGCGCGTTGTGACCGCCTCACCAGGGAGCAGCACGGTGCTCGAACGGGTTCTGATCGCCAACCGGGGAGAGATCGCGCGCCGTATCGCGCGCACCTGCCGCCGCCTGGGCATCGCCACCGTCGCGGTGTACTCCGACGCCGACGCCGGCGAGCCCCATGTGCGCGAGGCCGACGCCGCGGTACGGCTCGGACCGCCTCCCGCCACCGAGAGCTACCTCGACGTCGAACGACTCGTCGCGGCCGCCCTGGCCACCGGTGCCGATGCGGTGCATCCGGGCTACGGGTTCCTGGCCGAGAACGCCGGTTTCGCCGAGGCGGTCCGGGCCGCCGGGCTGGTGTTCGTGGGCCCCTCCCCCGAGGTGATCCGCCTGATGGGCGACAAGGCCGCCGCCAAGCGCCAGCTCGAGGCCGCCGGGGTGCCGGTGGTGCCCGGCACCCACGCCGCCGAGCTCGACGAGGCCGGACTGACCGCCGCTGCCCAGGAGCTCGGGGTCCCGCTGCTGGTCAAGGCGGTGGCCGGTGGTGGCGGCAAGGGCATGCGCGCGGTGCATGATCTGGCGGACCTGCCCGAGGCGCTGGCCGCCGCCCGCCGGGAGGC
>SKJO01000150.1 GCA_007121975.1 Nitriliruptoraceae bacterium
CGGCCGCTGACCGCATCTTCGTGTCCGGCCGGCCGATGGGCACCGGCTTCCCGGTGCTGCTGATCGCCGGGATGACCGCGGGAGCGCGCACGGCGATGACGATGGCGGCCGCAGCCGTGCTCGGCCACGCCGTGATCGACCTGCTCGCGGGGCTCGGCACCGCGCAGGTGCCGGGCCTGCTGGCCCGCACCGCCGCGCTGCCGTTGCTGGCGGTGGTCGGCGCAACCGGCGCCCACGTCGAGCAGCAGCGCGACCGCGCGATGCTGCGGGCGGTGAGCGAGGACCCCGTCACCGGGCTGCTCAACGTGCGCACCTTCTACGCGGAACTCGCGCACCTGCGCGAGCAGCAGCTGCCGTTCACGGTCCTGCTCGCCGACATCCGCGGGATGCGCGCCCTCAACGAGCGCTACGGCCACCCGACCGGCACCGAGGCGATGCGCGCGATGGCCCACGTGCTGCGCCGCTCGGCGGGGGCGGACGTGCTCGCCTCCCGGCTCGGCAGCGACGAGATCGCGGTCGCGCTGGTCGGCGAGGACCGCGAGCGCTGCCAGACGGTGGTCGAGCAGGTCATGCTCCGGCTGCACGACGAGCTGGTGTCGCTGCCCGACGGCCAGCGCTTCGAGATCCACGCGGCCTACGGCATCGCCCGGTTCCCCGAGGACGGCGCGGACGAGGTGGCGGTACTGACCGCCGCGGACCGGGCCAAGGAGCAGGCCAAGCGCGAGGGGCTGGACCGGGTGGCGCAGGCCCAACCGGAGCCCGAGCGGCCCTGAGCCGGGCCCACCTCGGGCTCAGGGGTCGATGACCAGCAGCCGCCCGCACTGCGGGCACTCCGTCAGCGGCGGACCGGCCAGCAGCTCACCGACGTCGGCGTAGGACAGGGTGATGCCACACGCGGTGCAGGTGTTGCCCGTGAGCTTGCCGACCGCGGCACCGCCCGGTCGGGCCGCCACCTGCTCGTAGCGCTGGAGCAGGGCCCGGGGCAGCTCCTCGGCCTGCCGGTCGCGCTCGGTGGCCAGCGACTCGAGCTCGGCCAGCAGGTCGGCGGCGGCGGCGTCGCGTTCCTCGGTGAGCTCCGCGGCGCGGGCGGTGGCCGACGCACGGCCGGCCTCGAGCTGTGCCCGGCGCGACTCGAGCTCCTCGCCGCGCTCCAGCGCCTCGAGCAGCAACTCCTCGTGCTCCTCGATGCGGCGCACGGTGGTGTCGATCTCGGCCTTGACCGAGCGCATCTCCCGCTGGTTGGTGACCGTGCCGTCGTACAGCCGGGCCTGCTCGGCGTCACGCCGCTGGGTGAGCACGTCGACCTCGCGCTCGAGCTGGCGCTGCTCGGCGCCGACCCGGTCGAGCGCGACACTGACCTCGTCGAGTTCCTCGGCCAGCCGCTGGTCGAGCTCCCGGGCTGCCTCGAGCTGCTGCTGCTGGGGCAGCACGTCGAGCTGGCGGCGCAGCTTGCGGCGACGGCTGTCGGTGGCCTGCAGGTCGAGCAGCAGGGCCAGCTCGTCGGCGCTGGGGTCGGGCACACTCATCTCCACGGCACGGTCGGTACGGCCGACGCTAGCAGCGTGGCGCTCAGCCCCCGCTCCCGGGCCGCGGCGGCCAACCGCAAGCGCCAGGTCGGCATGGCCGCCACCTCGGTGGCATGGTGCCCGGCGTCGATCAGCGCCAGTCCCTGCTCGAGCGCGTCGAGGGTGACGTGGTGGCGCAGGTCGCCCGTCACGTAGACGTCCGCGCCGCTGGCCTGCGCCGCCCCGATCAGCCCGTCCCCGGCGCCCCCCACCACGGCGACCACGTGGACCTCACGGTCGGGCTCGCCGGCGGTGCGCAGGTGGGGGGCGGGCAGTTGCGTACGAATCGTCTCGGCGACGGCGTCCAGCGGCATCGGTCGGGGCAGTCGGCCCACCCGTCCGAAGCCGACCTCGGCGCCGTCGAGCAGCGGCAGCAGGTCGTAGGCGACCTCCTCGTAGGGGTGGGCGGCGATCAGCGCACGGACCACCACGCCGATCCGGCCGGTGGGCAGCTCCACCTCGAGGCGCAGCTCGTCCTCGGCGGCGTCCTGCCCGACGGTGCCGGAGTACGGGTCGGCCCCGGCCAGCGGTCGGAAGGTTCCGGTGCCGGCGACCCGGAAGCTGCAGCGCTCGTAGTCGCCGATGCGGCCCGCGCCGGCTGCCGAGACCGCATCGAGCACCGCATCCACCGCTTCGGGCGGCACGAACGTGACGAGCTTGACCCGCTCGTCACGGCGCACCTCGGTGGTCAGTGGGCGCACGTCGGTGAGTCCGAGCAGCGCCACGACCGGGTCGTTGGTGCCGGCCCCGTCGTTGGTGACATCGAGGTTGGTGTGTGCCGCGGCGACCGCGATCCGCTGGCTGGCGGCCTGCAGCGCCAGTCGGCCCGGCGCCGTCGCCGGGGTGAGTGCGCTCAGCGGGCGGAAGAGCAGCGGATGGTGGGCGAGCACCAGGGTGTCGGGCTGCTCGGCGGCCTCGGCGAGCACCGCGCCGGTCACGTCCAGGGTCACCAGCACCCGGCGCACCGGCCAGGCCGGATCCCCCACCTGCAGCCCCGGGTGGTCCCAGGATGCCGCCTGCGCGCGGGGGTAGCGTTCCTCGACCAGCGCGAGCCAGTCGCCGACGGTGTCGATCGGGCCGGACACGTGCTGCCTCCTCGTCACGTCCCAGCGTAGACCTCACGCGCCGGGGCCCGCCGCCAGCCCCCGCGCATGCGTGCCCCCCGCGGGCGGCCGAGCGCTAGCCTGCGCGACGTCCGGGCGGGTAGCTCAGCTGGCAAGAGCGCCTCGTTTACACCGAGGAGGCCGGGGGTTCGAGCCCCTCCCCGCCCACGGCCCGACCCGGCCGACCCCGGCACCCGACGCGCTGCCCCCGTGAGGAGCACCCCATGGCCGATCTGCGCCACGACCTCGACCGCCTCGCCCGCAACCTGCGCTGGGCCTGGCACCGTCCGACCGGCGACCTGCTGCGCGCCCTGGACCCGGCCGCCTGGCTGGCCACCAACCGCAACCCCGTGGCGGTGGTGGCCGGGCTGAGCCCCCAGCGGCTGGCCGCACTGGAGGCCGACCCCGGCTTCCGCACCCGGGTCTCGGTGGCGCTCGCCGACCTCGACGGCGAGCTCGGCCGGCAGGACACCTGGTACACCCGGGCGGGCGGCGACCCGCAGCGCACGGTGGCCTACCTGTCCGCCGAGTTCGGCCTGGTCGACTGCCTGCGGATCTACTCCGGAGGGCTGGGCGTCCTGGCCGGCGACCACCTGCGCTCGGCCTCCGACCTGGGCCTGCCGATGGTCGCCATCGGGCTGGCCTACGACGAGGGCTACTTCGTGCAGTCCATCGACGCGCACGGTCACCAGCATGCCGAGCCGGCCACCAACCGCTTCGATCAGCTGCCCACGGAGCTGGTCCGAGACGCCGAGGGCAAGCCCCTGACCGTCGAGGTCGAGCTCGGCGACGGACCGCTGCTCGTGCGGGCCTGGAAGGTGCAGGTCGGCCGGGTGCCGCTGTACCTGCTCGACACCGGGGTGGCGTCCAACACCGAGGCCCAGCGACGCATCACCTTCGAGCTGTACGGCGGAGACTCCGACACCCGCATCCGCCAGGAGGTCGTGCTCGGCGTCGGCGCGGTCAAGCTGCTGCACGCGCTCGAGCTCGACGTGAAGGTGCTGCACCTCAACGAGGGACATGCGGCCTTCGCGGGGCTCGAGCGCATCGGTGACCTGCGCGCGGAGGGCCTCGACTTCGATCAGGCCCGGGACCGCCTGCGCGACGAGCTGGTGTTCACGACCCACACCCCCGTCCCGGCCGGGCACGACGAGTTCGGCTACGACCTCGCTGCCCACCACCTCGGCCCGCTGTGCCACCGCATCGGCGTGCCGTTCGAGCAGCTGTGGCCGCTGGCCAACGCGCCGGGCGACCACACCTGGAACCAGACGGTGCTGGCGCTGCGGCTCGCGGGCCGGGCCAACGGGGTCGCCCGGCTGCATGGCGAGGTGTCCCGGCAGATGTGGGCCCGGCTGTGGCCCGACCGAGCCGTCGAGGACGTGCCGATCGCTCACGTCACCAACGGGGTGCACCCCCAGCAGTGGGTCGGCCCGGAGATCGGCGAGCTGCTCAACCGCTCGCTGGGCGACGACTGGCGCACCCTGGCCGGCCCCGACACGTTCCAGGCGATCGACGAGCTCCCGGCCGACAAGCTGTGGGCTGCGCACCGCCGGGCCCGCCACCGGCTGATCGAGTCGGCCCGTGAGCGCCTCGATGCGCAGGCCGCGCGGTGGGGCACCGGCCCCGACGGCAACGGGCTGGATCCCGATGCGCTCACGATCACCTTCGCCCGCCGGTTCGCGACCTACAAGCGCGCCACGCTGCTGGCGCACGACATCGACCGGCTGGCCGGCATCCTGACCGGTCCCGGACGCCCGGTGCAGATCCTGATCGCGGGCAAGGCCCACCCCCAGGACCGCGACGGTCAGGCGTTCATCACGCGGCTGGTCGAGCTGTCGCGCGACCCGCGGCTCGAGGGCCGACTCGTCTTCCTCGAGAACTACGACCTGGCGATGGCGGCCGCACTGGTCGCCGGCAGCGACGTGTGGCTCAACAACCCGCTGCGCCCCAACGAGGCCTCCGGCACCTCGGGGATGAAGGCCGCCATGAACGGCGGGCTCAACCTCTCGATCCTCGACGGCTGGTGGGACGAGGCCGTCGCCGATCTCACCGCGCAGTCGGGCGCCGGCTTCGGGTGGGCGATCGAGGCCGGCTCGCTGCCCGAGGACCCCTGGGGCCGCGACGCCGCGGAGGCCGATGCGCTGTACCGCCTGCTGAGCGAGCAGGTCGTGCCGACCTACCATGATCGTGACGCCGACGGGGTGCCCCAGCGCTGGGTGGCGATGATGCGCGAGGCGATCCGGCTGCTCTCGCCGGTGTTCTCCACCCACCGCATGGTCGCCGACTACACCCGACGCTACGGGCAGCTGCCCGAGGGCTGAGCGGCCGTCCAGACCTCCGGGGGCGACGAACCTCACCGGATCCGCTCCCGGAGGTCACCGTGCTGCCACGCCCACTCGCCCGCGCCGTCGACGCCGTGCTCGAAGGCACGGTCGTCCTGTCCTTCAGCCGCGTCGGTCACGCCGTGCGCTCCCGGCTCGAGTCCTGGCAGCCGCTGGACACCCTCGACGGGTCCGGACGCCGGGTGCTGGTCACCGGGGCCAACTCGGGGCTCGGGTATGCGACCACCCGGGCGCTGCTGCGCAGCGGCGCCGAGGTGGTGCTGGTGGTGCGCTCCGAGGCCAAGGGCCGCGACACCCGCGCGCGACTCGCCGCCGACCTCGGCCGCGACGTGACCGCGAGCACCCAGGTCGAGGTGGCGGACCTCGCCGAGCTCGACACCGTGCGGGCGCTGGCGGCACGGCTTCTCGCTGACGAGCGACGGATCGACACGGTGATCCACAACGCCGGGGCGATGTTCGACGCCAAGCAGCAGACCGTCGACGGCCTCGAGCGCACCTACCAGGTCCACGTGGTCGCGCCGTTCCTGCTCACCAGCCTGCTGCTGCCCCGGCTGGCCGACGAGGCACCGACGCGGGTCATCACCGTGACCTCCGGGGGCATGTACGCCGAGAAGCTGGTCACCCGCCGGGTGGACTCCCCGGGCGGCTACAAGCCGACCGTGGCCTACGCCCGCGCCAAGCGCGCCCAGGTGAGCCTGACCTGCGAGTGGGCCCGGCGGTTCGGCGAGCGCGGCATCGACTTCCACGTCGTGCACCCGGGGTGGGCGCTGACCCCTGGCGTGGAGAGCTCGCTGCCCGGGTTCCGCAAGCTCACCGGCCCGATCCTGCGCGACGTCGACGAAGGTGCGGACACCATCGTGTGGCTGGCCCTGGCCGAGGTGGAGGCCTCCGGCCGCCTGTGGCACGACCGGCGGCCACGCGGCGAGCACAAGGTGCCCTGGACCCGTCCGGAGTCCGACGAGGCCACCCGGCTCTGGCAACGGGTGTGCGACGACGCCGGGACCGCACCGGCCATCGACCCGGTACGGAGCTGACATGTCCACCACGGTCGTGAAGCTCGTGATCGGCGCCACCGGTGCGGTGGGCCGGGCCACCTCCCGCCGGCTTGCCGGCAGCGGCGACACCATCGTGCTCACCGGGCGGGACCTGGCGGCCACCACCGCGCTGGCCGACGAGCTCGGCGGGACGCAGGCCGGTGTGCACGCCCGCTCCGTCGATGCACGTGACCTCGCCGCGGTCGCAGCGCTCATCGACGGCGTCGTCGCCGATCACGGCCGCCTCGACGGGGTCGCCAACCTCGCCGGCTCGCTGCTGCTCAAGCCGGCCCATCTGACCACCGGAGACGAGTGGGCGGACACGATCGCAACCAACCTGACCTCGGCGTTCGCGGTCGTGCGCGCCGCGGCGCCGGCGATGCGCCGGGCCGGCGGATCGATCGTGCTGGTGTCGTCGGCCGCCGCACAGACCGGCATCGCCAACCACGAGGCGATCGCCGCCGCCAAGGCCGGCGTGATCGGCCTGGCCCGCTCGGCCGCCGCCACCTACGGCGCGCGCGGGGTGCGCGTGAACGTCGTGGCCCCGGGGCTGGTCGCCGCGAACATGACCGAGAAGCTGGTGGCCAACCCGGCCCAGGCCGAGGCCAGCCGGGCGATGCACGTGCTCGGCCGGCTCGGCGATCCCGATGACGTCGCCGCGGCGGTGAGCTGGCTGCTCGACCCCGGCAACGACTGGATCACCGGTCAGGTGCTCGGGGTGGACGGGGGGCTGGGTCAGGTCCGCACGCGGCCCAAGGGCTGAGGGCCGGGTCCCGACGCCGGCTCGTCGCAGCTCGTCGCGGGTCCCGTCTGGCCCCGTCCCCGGCCGTCGGCCCACCGGTAGCCTCGTGACGCACCCCCGGCCCACTGCGGCCCACCCCTTCTGCCCTGGAGTCCCCATGAGCGACGACGCCACCCAGTCACCGCAACCCCGTCCCAGCCAGCAGGTCAAGGTGGTCCTGCCCGACGACCTCAAGCACGGCGAGTACGCCAACTTCCTCGTCGTGTCGCACTCCCCCCACGAGTTCACGCTGGACTTCTGCCAGCTGCTGCCCAGCGGCGAGCAGGGCAAGGTCAATGCCGACGTCGTGTCGCGGGTACGGATCCCGCCGACGCTGGTGGGACGGGTGCTCAACGCGCTCAACACCAACCTCGCCAACTACGAGGAGCGCTTCGGCCAGGTCAAGGCACTGGGATGAG
>SKJO01000246.1 GCA_007121975.1 Nitriliruptoraceae bacterium
ACCTTCGCCGACGGCACCGAGTCCGACGACCACCAGCGGTTCGCCCGGCACCACCTCGGCGCGGGCGACGGCCTCCCAGGCGGTGGGCAGGTTGTCGGTGCACAGCAGCGCGGTCGCATCATCGAGCTCGTCGGGGACCGGGACCAGGGTCCCCGCTGCCTGCGGGATGCGCACCACCTCGGCCTGCCCGCCGTGCAGTGCCGGTCCCGCCGTCGGGTCGGGCGGCCCCCAGCCCAGCAGCCGGCTGTGCACGCACCGGGCGGTCAGCCCGCGCCGGCACGGCGGGCAGGTCCCGCACGAGGTGCTGAACGCCGCCAGCACGCGCTGACCGACCTCGACGCCGGTGACCGCCGGGCCACGGGCCACCACCTCGCCGACCACCTCGTGGCCCTGCACCACCCCGGAGCCGGCCGGCTCCCGTCCCTCGTAGGGGTGCAGGTCCGAGCCGCACAGCCCCGCGGCGCCAACGGCCACCAGCGCGTCGGTGGGGGCCTCGAGGTGGGGTTCGGGCAGGTCGGTGCGCAGGACGATGCGCCCCACCCCTTCGAGGACCAGTCCGCGCATCCGCCCGCCTCCTACCCGCCCCGGCAGTCACGCCGGTAGGCGTCGAGGTCCCAGTCGTCGAGGAAGGCGCGCATCGCCCGAGCGCCCTCCTCGAGCAGGTCGTGGTCCTCGATGCCGTTGACCTCCAGCGCCCGCACATCGCTGACGTCGATGCGCACCGTGCGGCGCTCGTCGCAGGCACTGGTCGGCTCCAGCAGGTCGCCGGTATCGAGCAGTGCCGCGGCAACCATGTGCGCGTACTCGCGGTCGCTGTCGGGCAGGCGGGGCTCGCCGCGGGGCCGGGGCAGCAGCCGCACCGCGAAGGTCGGCCACCGGGGCACGGCGCCGTCGTGGCGGTCGAGCACCGCCGCCGCGAAACCCGAGGTGAGCCCCCCGTCGATCAGCAGCCCCTGCGTGCCCGGCTCGTCGCCGACGATCACCGGGTCGAACACGAACGGGACCGACATCGACGCCCGCACCGCCTCGGCGACCGACTGCTCGTCGGGATCGAGGCCGTAGCGCGCGTAGTCCCACGGCAGGCGCACCACCCGGCGGTGCAGCACATCGACGCAGCGCACCACCAGCCGGTAGTCGGCCTCCTCGCCGGTCGACGCCTGATCGTCGTCGAGCCGCAGATCGGCGAAGGTCTCGATGCCCTGCTCGGCGAGGACCTCGCCGATCCAGGCGTTGGGGTCGGTCGGCTCGACCGTCCAGCGTCGCAGCAGCGCCGCGATCGCCCGGGAACTGCCGAAGCGCTCGACGAGGTCGGCGATCGCGAAGCCGGTGTAGTCGAGTTCCTGGGACAGACGTCGGGCCTGCTCGGGTCCGA
The DNA here is from genome assembly GCA_007121975.1 of Nitriliruptoraceae bacterium. Classification (GTDB taxonomy): domain Bacteria; phylum Actinomycetota; class Nitriliruptoria; order Nitriliruptorales; family Nitriliruptoraceae; genus SKJO01. The sequence continues at coordinate 1,373 of SKJO01000246.1, forward strand.
CGCCGGCGACCGCCAGCGCGCCGGCGAGCGCGCCGGCGGAAGCGCCGGCGACCCGCATCACCTCGTAGCCCCGCTCGTCGAGCGCGGCGAGCACACCGAGGTGGGCGAGCCCCTTGATGCCTCCGCCCCCGAGAACCAGGTCGCAGCGCCGGGTGTCGTCCATCAGCGGGCGGGGCTGGCCGCGGCCGGATCCAGCGCGACCCCGGTCAGCTGCTCGGATCGCACGGTGAGCTCGGCGGCGAGTCCGTCGTCGCGGGCGGCTGCCGACCGGGCGGCGGGCGCCGGGTAGCCCCGTGCCTCGCCGATCCCGTCGGGGCCCCAGTACGAGCCCGGCTCGACGTCTGGGGCGACCGACGCATACAGCTGCGGCAGGGCACCCCGGGCGGCGGGCTGCGCCAGAAGGAGGTTGGTGATGCGCGTGCCCACGCCGGTGACCCGGCCGCGTACCCCGCCCTGCATCCGGGGTCCGGCCGACTGCAGCGCCGTGTCGGCGTAGCCCGGATGGGCGCCCACCGCGATCGCGGCGGTCCCGGCGGCGCGCAGCCGTCGGTCGAGTTCGCGCACGAACAGCAGGTTGGCCAGCTTCGAGGTGCCGTAGGCGGACCAGCGCTCGTAGCGGCGCCGCTCCCAGTTCAGGTCGTCGAGGTCGAGGCGGGCCATGCGGTGGGCGGTGGAGGACACCACGACCACCCGGCCGGCCTCGGCGGTGAGCAGGTGGGGCAGGAGCAGGCCGACGAGCGCATGGTGGCCGAGGTGGTTGACCCCCAGCTGCAGCTCGAAGCCCTCGGCGGTGCGGCGCTCGGGGGTGGCCATCACCCCGGCGTTGGCCAGCAGCACGTCGAGCCGCTCGTGGCGATCCGCGAAGCGGCCGGCCGCCTCGCGCACGGTCGCCAGGTCGGCCAGGTCGATCGGCAGGTGCTCCATCGACGCGGCCGGCGTGCGCACCCGGATGCGGTCCATCAGCGCGCCGGTGCGGGCGGCGTCCCGGGTGGCCAGCACCACGTGCGCGCCGCGGGTGGCGAGCGCGATGGCACTGGCCTCGCCCAGGCCCGAGGTGGCACCGGTCACCAGCACGGTGCGGCCGGTGAGGTCGGGGAGGTCGCTGGCGGTCCAGGGCACGGCTGCTCCAGGGATCGGCGGAGGCGTCGGGGCGGGTGTGGGATGCCCAACGCGGGGCGGGCCGGACTCCAGGGTAGGCTTCGCGGGCCAACAATCCGCGCACCGGGCCCCGCGGCCCGCGGCGGCCCAGGGAGCCGAGCGATGAATCCGGTCTACAGCGCGGCCGTCGCGGCGTCGCTGACGTCCTTCCAGACCTTCGGGTGGAAGGTGCGCGCCTTCGGTCAGCACCACGTCCCGGCCAGCGGGCCGGCGGTGATCGCGACCAACCACGTGGGCTACCTCGACTTCGTGTTCGCCGGGTACGGCGTGAGGCGGGGGACCGGGCGGCTGGTGCGGTTCGTGGCCAAGCGCGAGGTGTTCGACAACGCCGTGGCCGGGCCGCTGATGCGGGCGATGGGCCACATCCGCATCGACCGGGGCGGAGACACCCACATCGCGATGTCCGAGGTCGCCGACGCTCTGGCGGGTGGCGACCTCGTCGGCATGTTCCCGGAAGGCACGATCAGCCCGTCGTTCGTGCCGCTGGCCGGCCGGCCCGGCGCCGCCCGGATGGCGATCGAGTCCCGCGTGCCCCTGGTGCCCGGCGCGGTATGGGGCTCGCAGCGCATCTTCACCAAGGGCCGCAAGCTGCGCCCGGCCTACGGCACGGCCGTGCTCATCAGTTTCGGCCCGCCGATCGACTACGCGCCCGACGAGGACCCGCTGGCCGTGCACGAACGGCTGATGGCCTCGATCCGCACCCAGGTCGACGCCCTGCAGCGTCGCTACCCCCAGCAGCCCAAGGGTCCCGACGACACCTGGTGGCAGCCGGCGCACCTCGGCGGCACCGCCCCCACGCCCGAGGAGGCCGAACAGCGCGCCCGCCGCGATCGTGAGGCCCGCCGCCGGCGCGATGCCTGAGGCGCCGATCCGCATCACCGACCCGGCCGACCCGCGCCTCGCGGACTACGCCGCGCTCACCGACGCCGCCCTGCGCAAGCGCTACGAGCACCGCCACGGGGTACTGATCGCGGAGGGTCCCAACCCCGTGCGGCGACTGCTGAGCTCCCCCTACCCGGTGCGGTCGTTGCTGCTGGCCGAGGAGCGCGTTGCCGAGCAGGCCGCGGTCATCGCCGCGTTGGCACGCCGAGCCGACCCGCCGCCGGTGTACGTCGTGACCCGCGAACTGCTGATCGAGGTGGTGCGCTACCGACTGCACCAGGGGGTCATCGCCTGCGGGGCGCGGCGGGCGCCGCTGGACGTGGAGCAGGTGGTGCGCCCCGCCCGCACGTTGCTGGTGCTCGAGAGGATCGGTGACCACGAGAACCTCGGCGCGCTGTTCCGCAGCGCACGGGCCCTGGGTGTCGACGGGGTGCTGCTCGCGCCGGACTGCGCCGATCCGCTCTACCGCCGATCGGTGCGGGTCTCGATGGGACACGTGCTGCACGTGCCCTTCGCCCGCTGTCCGGATCTGCCGGCGGCGCTCGGTGCGCTGCGGGCTGCCGGGATCGAGGTGCTCGCCCTGACGCCCGCCGCAGATGCCCAGGACCTCGACGAGGTGCCGAGCGCGCCGCGGGTGGCGCTCGTGCTCGGGGCCGAGGGCCCGGGTCTGACGCCGGCCGCGCAGGCGGCCGCGGACCGCCGGGTGCGCATCCGACTGGCTGACGAGGTCGATTCGCTGAACGTGGCGACGACCGGGGCGATCGTGCTGCACGCGCTGCGGCGGGTTGCCGACCCCAGCGGGTCGCCATAACCTGGGTGGTTTCCCTCGGATGAAGGAGCATGCATGGAGATCCGGAAGGTCGCTTCGATCGCGGCGATCGTGCTCGGGGTACTCCTCGTTGCCGCGGGGACGACGACCTGGTTCGTGGTCAGCTCCACCCTCGCGGAGCAGCGCATCACCGTGCCCGACGACGGCTGCCTGGCCGGCCGTCAGGTCAGCGGGCCCTTCACCGCCTACTGCCAGGCCCAGGTGATCCAGGAGCACACCCTGGAGACGACCGACGGGCTGACCTACGCGGAGCTCGACCGCGACGACCCACGGCGTGACCTGGCGATGAACTCCTCGTTCCTCCAGGCCTCGCTGTTCACCTCGATCGTCGCCTTCGGGGTGGCCGCGATGGCGGTCGGCATGGGGTTGCTGTTCATCCTCATCGGGCTGGGGATCCGCGACGTGCGCGAACAGGTCGAGGAACTCGCCGGCTGACTTCATCCGCTGCCCGCCGGTCACCTACGCTGCGAGGTGGCCGGCGGATCCTGGCAAAGGCACGACGTGGACGAGTTCGCAGAGCTCCTCGACGCCGTGCCGACCGGGGTTGCGCTGCTCGACCTCGGCGGCAGCATCCGTCGGGCCAACGCGGCGCTGGCGCGTCGGATCGGACGCGATGATCCGGCGTCGTTGACCGGGACGCGGTTGGCTGACGTCGTGCACCCTGACGACGTGGCCGCCTTCGAGCGCGGGTTCGGCGGGTTGCTTCGGGGTGGGCCGGTCGTGGTCGAGGTGCGGGTGCTCGCTGCGGACGGGGGCGCGCACCGCACCCGCCTGCACCTCGCGTCGCTCCCCGCCGAGGGGGACCCGACCGCCGCCGTCGCCAGCGTCGAGGACCTGGCCTGCGACCACGGGCCGGCCGCCGGCCTCGGAGATCTCGCGGATCGCTACGACGAACTCGTCGAGTGGGTCCCGGCCGTGGTCTACCGCGCCGGCTGCGACCCGGTCGGGCGCTGGGAGTACGTCAGCCCACAGCTCACCACGCTGCTGGACATCACGCCCGCGCAGTGGCTCGAGCAACCCGGCGCGTGGCGTGATCGGCTGCACCCCGATGACCGGGCGGCCGTACTCGCCGCAACCTCGGACCTGGTCCGTCGTGGTCGCCGCGCACGGCTCAGCCGTCAGTACCGCCTGCTGCAGGCGGACGGACGCACCGTCTGGGTGCGCGACGACGCGGTGCTCGAGGTCGACGACGAGGGGATCGCCCGGCTATGCGGGATCTGGACCGACCTCACCCGGGAGAAGGAGCTCGAGGCGCGGCTCGAGCACCAGTCGCTGCATGATGCGCTCACCGGGCTCGCCAACCGCGAGCTGCTGATGGACCGCGTGGCGCACCGGCTCACGGGCCGGTCGGACTCCGAGCGATCCGGGGCGTTGCTGGTCGTGGACCTCGACGACTTCAAGGCGGTCAACGACCGTCACGGACACGCGTTCGGCGACGCGCTGCTGTGCGCGGTCGCGGAGCGGCTGCGTGAGTCGACCCGGCCGGCCGACACCGTCGCGCGCACCGGCAGTGATGAGTTCGTGGTGCTGCTCGAGGCCGTCGACCAGCCGCTCGACCGGGTCGCAGCCGGCGCCCGGGTCCACACCGCGCTGCAGCGGCCCTACCACCTCGAGGGGGTCCGGCTCGAGCTCGCCGCCAGCGTCGGGATGGTCGACCTCAGCGACGCCCCCGATGCCATGACGGCCCTGGGCCTGGCCGACCAGGCCCTGCACCGTGCCAAGGGGCAGGGTCGCGGGTGCATCGTGCGCCACGAGCCGACCACGGAGTCGGCTGCAGCGAGCGGGGGCGCCGGCCGTCAGCGCGACCTGCACGCCGAACTGGTCGTCGCCCTCGAGAGCGACGAGGTCCGCCTGCTGCTGCAACCGGTGGTAGGCCTCGACACCGGCGAGTTCCGCGCGTTGGAGGCACAGGTCGGTTGGCAGCATCCCGAGCTCGGACCGGTCGACCCGGCCACCGTGCGGCTGCTCGCCCGGCAGCAGGGGGTCAGCGACCTGCTCGACCGTTGGGTGCTGGAGCGGGCCGCCACCTGGCTGGCCGAGGCCCGGAGTCGGGATCGGGCCCATGAGCTGCCCCTGCTGCTCCCGCGTTCGGCGCGCTGGCTGCGTCACCCGGCGCAGCCCGCCGAGCTGGCCACGGTGCTCGGCCGGCACGGCCTCCAGCCCGGCGACGTGCGGATCCTGGTCCCCGAGGGGGCGTTGGTCTCCGGCCCGGTGCGCGTCGGGGTCCGGCACCTGCGCGAGCAAGGCCATGCGATCGTCATCGGGGACTTCGGGACCGGCTACGCGTCGCTGGCGCCGCTGGCGGAAGGCAGCGCCGAGACGCTGCGCCTCGACGCGCGGTTGGTCGCCGACCTCGAGGTGGAAGGGGGCCAGACCCTGCCGGAGACCCTGGTGCAGTTGGCCGGGATCCTCGGGGTGGAGGTCACCGCCGCCGGGGTCGACACCCCGCAGCAGGCGCAGCTGCTGCGATCGATGGGCTGCCGCTTCGCGCAGGGGGACTGGCTCGTGCCACCTCAGCCCACCGCACAGGTCGAAGCCCGCCTCGACGCGCCGCGGCGCCCACCGCTGGGTCGACCGCACGCGGTGCGGGTTCCGCGCTGAGCCGATCGCCCGCGCAGGTGGGGTGCGCCAGGAGGGGCCCACTAGCCTGCGCGAGCAGAGCAGCGGACGTGGGAGACCGGTCGTGGACGCGCCTGAAGATCGCCCAGGTGGTGACCTGCCGGACGCCCGTCGGCTCGGGGAGATCTTCCGGCGGGCGCCCATCGGCATCGGGATCGTCGACGCCGAGGGGCGCACGATCCACACCAACGATGCCATCCGGCGGCTGCTCGGCTACACCCCGGAGGAGTTCGCCGAGCTGCACTTCGACGCCTACACCCACCCGGATGACATCGCCCGCAACGCCGCGCTCTTCGCCGAGCTCGTCGCCGGCGAACGGACCTCCTTCGAGCTCGAGAAGCGGTTCTTCGCCAAGGACGGCTCG
>SKJO01000198.1 GCA_007121975.1 Nitriliruptoraceae bacterium
CACCCGACAGGTCGACGCCGCAGGCCTGCCCCGCATCGGCGTCCACGGGCTGCGCCACACCTGGGCGACCCTCGCGCTCCGCGCCGGCGTGCCCATCAAGGTCGTCTCACAGCGCATCGGCCATGCCGACCCCGCCGTGACCATGCAGGTCTACGCCCACGCCCTCGAAGGCGACGACGCCACCGCCGCCGAGACCACCGCCACCGCCATCTTCGGAGACTGATGAATACTGCCGCAGCGGCCTTGGCCTCGACACCTTCCGTGTCGGTACTAGCAGCCCGCAGCAGCTCAATGGCGGCTGCGATCTCGTCGTCCCATGGCGCCGGTCCTGCATCGTGCCAAGACAACTGCGAAAGGCCACATGCACTGCGAAGGCGTCCGCGCTTTCTCAGCTTGGCTTTCCCAGTTCCGTGCACAGCGACGGACCGCCCTGAACGGTCTCGAGGACAGAGGGCAGCTGACCGGAGCCGACGATGCTCGCGGGTCGAAGCCTCGGGTGGCTCCGAGGCCCGAGCTCCACACGTCATCGAGCAGCAGCGCCAGCCGATCATCTTCGGAGACGGATGAACACCCACCGGCACCGCACCAGACCCGCAGGAACGCGATGTCACGACCCCTACTGGTGTCAAGATGGTGTCACGGACGCAGAAACGCCCCCGCTGGGAAGCGGAGGCGTTCGAGCGATTCCTGCGTCTACGGGCCGCTACACCGGCCTACGACGTGGTGGGCGAGGGGGGACTTGAACCCCCATGTCCATAAGGACACACGGACCTGAACCGTGCGCGTCTGCCAATTCCGCCACCCGCCCGGGGTGCCGAGGAAGCATACCAACGCACTCGCCACCTCGACAACGTGGGCATTCCCACGGCACGTCACCAACTCGACCAACGTACGGGCCGGCCACGACCCCCCTCCGCTACGCTCGTGGCTCCGTCAGACGGTTGCACGGAGCCGACGCGCGACGCCAATCACACCGACTGGTCACCCGACCGACCCGGCCGTGCCGAACCCACCTGACCCCGACTCCGGATGGCAGCACCGATGCGCGCGTTGCAGCACTTCGAGCGGCGGCTCGAGGGAGCCGTCGAAGGGTTCTTCGCCCGCGCCTTCCGCTCCGGTCTGCAGCCCATCGAGCTGGCCAAAGGCGTGCAGCGCTACGCCGAGGACCATCAGCACGTCACCTCCGACGGGGTCGTGGTCCCCAACGTCTTCCGCGCCCAGGTTGCCACCAAGGACTACGAGCGGCTCTCGACCTTCGGCGAGTCCCTGCCCCGCGAGCTCGCGCAGGTGGTGGTCACCACCGCAGCGGACCGCGGCTGGCAGCTGCGCGGACCGGTCAAGGTCCGCGTCGAGCCCAGCGACAAGGTCAAGGTCGGTCGCTACACGCTGACCGCCCGCGTCGAGGTGGTGGACCTCACCGGCCGCGACGCCCCCGAGCCGGCCCGCGCCACCTCGCCGCCGTACACGAGCGATGCTCACGTCCACGGTTCGGCGACCACGGGCGGCGCCGCCCCGGGCAGCGCCGCTCGGCCCGCAACGGGTGGGCTGGCCGTGCGGGTGCTCAGCGGGCCCGCGACCGGAACGACGGTGACCATCACCGGCAACCGGGTTACGCTCGGCCGGATGTCGTCGTGCGACGTCACCGTGGCCGACTCGACGGTGTCGCGGGAGCATGCGGCGCTGGTGCGCCGCGGGGACCGGTGGTGGATCGTGGATCTCGGCTCGACCAACGGTACGACGGTCAACGGGGTGCGCGCCGCCGAGCAGCCGGTCGGTCCCGGAGACCGCATCGTGCTCGGGGATGCGGCCGTTGAGCTCGTGGGGGCCTGAGGTGCCGATCGCGCTGCTGACGCTGCTGAAGTTCGGGCTGCTGGCACTGCTGTACCTGTTCGTCGCGTTCGCGCTGCGCAGCATGCTCGTCGACCTCTACGGCCCGCGTCGACGCAACCGGCCACCACCACGTCCGGCGGTGGCCACGCCGGTCGCGGGCCCGGTCCGACGATCGCGCAAGCTGCCCAGCGAACTGGTCGTCCATGCCCTGTCCGCGCCCCCGAAGGTGGTGCGGCTGGCCGGACGAAGCGTGGTCCTCGGCCGGGCGGGCGGTGTGGACGTACCGATCGACGACGTCTATGTCTCCGACGAGCACGCCGAGGTGCTGCCCGACGACGGCGGCTGGTCGGTGCGTGACCTCGGCTCGACCAACGGCACCTTCCTCAACGACGCCAAGGTGACCCGACCCACCCCGCTGGCCGCCGGCGACCAACTGCGCGTTGGCAAGACCCGCATCGAGGTTCGCCGATGAAACGCATCCTCGCCGCGGGCGACACCCACGTCGGCCAGGTCCGAGACGGCAACGAAGACTCCTTCGTGGTCGCCGACAGCGTCTTCGCCGTCGCGGACGGCATGGGCGGCCACCTCGCCGGCGAGGTGGCGTCCGAGGCGGCCTTGGAGCCGGTGCGCGCGCTCGACGGACGGGTCTTCCCTGACGCGGACGCGGCCATCGCCGCCCTGCGCGATGCGGTCGTCACCGCAAACCGCACCGTGTCGGGCATGGCCCACGACGAACCCACCTACCGCGGGATGGGGACCACGTTGACCGCAGCCCTGCTCGAGGGCCGTCGGCTGCACCTCGCGCATGTCGGGGACTCCCGCGCCTACCTGCTGCGCGACGGTCGGCTGCGCCAACTCACCGCCGACCACACGCTCGTGCAGCACCTCGTCGACGAGGGGCAGATCAGCCGCGAGCAGGCCGCGACCCATCCGCAGCGCTCGGTCATCACCCGGGCGATCGGTGTCGGCCCCGACATCGACGTCGACACGATCTCGCTCGACCTCGCCGCCCACGACGTGCTGCTGCTGTGCTCGGACGGCCTGACCGGCGTGGTCGACGACGATGAGCTCGCCGAAGAGCTCTCCAGCGCCGACGAGCCCGAAGCGGTGGTGGCCCGGCTCATCGAGCGCGCGAATGCGGGCGGCGGGCCCGACAACATCACCGTGGTGGTGCTGCGCTACGACCCCGATGCGGCGAGCGGGGACGGCGAGTCCGCCCGCCGGGCGCATCCGACGATCACGATCAGCTCGCGGGTCGACCGTGACGACACCGACTGGGCGGGCCGGCTCGGATCGGTCGGAACGCCGGGGCTCGACGGCGTCGAACCGGAGGGGGAGCGCGGCACGGTCAAGGCCGCCCGGGCGATGCGGCGCCTGACCGCCGCGCTGATCGGGTTCGCGGTGCTGGTCGCGATCGCCGCCGGAGTCGGCGCGTTCCTGCTGTCGCAGCAGTACTTCGTCGGGCTCGACGGTGAGCAGCTCGTTGTCTACCGGGGCGTGGACACCTCGGTCGGTCCGGTGCAGCTGTCGTGGATCGTGGAACGCTCCCAGGTGACGGTCGACGAGGTGCAGGACTGGTACGTGCCGACCCTCCAGAGCGGGGTGCCGGCCATCAACCTCGCCGACGCCCGGCGGATCATCGACAACGCCCCGCTCAGCGCGCTCGAACCCGAAGACGACGAACCCGAGGACGACGAACCCGAGGACGACGAACCAGAGGACGACGAACCCGGGGACCTTGCCGGGTGAGCGCGAACGCGGCGACGTCGCGGGCTGCCGCCCGTCCACGGGGCCGGGAGGCGCGGCTACTGGTGTTCGCGGTGGTCCTGACCGTCGGTGCGGGGCTGCTGCTGGGATGGTCGCGGCAGCCGGGTCTGTCCGCGACCGCACTGGTGACCGGGGTGGCGCTGGCCGCGATCGCGCTGGTTGCGCACCTCACGGTGCGCACCGGTGCCCCGTATGCCGACCCGGTGCTGCTGCCGGTCGTGATGCTGCTCAACGGGCTCGGGTTGGTCTTCGTGCACCGGGTGGACCTGGCCACGGGCAGCGAGCTGGCCCCTACCCAGACGGTGTGGACCGCGGTGTCGGTCGGCGGAATGTGCGCGGTACTGCTGTTCCTGCGCGACGTGCGCAGCCTCGGGCGCTACCAGTACACGTTCGGGTTTGCGACCATCGGGCTGCTGCTGCTGCCGCTGGTGCCGGGCATCACCGCCGGGATCATCAACGGCGCGCAGCTGTGGATCGACGTGTTTGGGATGCGCTTCCAGCCGGGCGAGGTCGCGAAGATCACCATGATGGTGTTCCTGGCCGGCTACCTCGAGCGCAAGCGGGCGCTGCTGTCGGTCGCCAACCAGCGCATCGGTCCCCTGCTGCTGCCGGCGCCCCGTCACCTCGCTCCGGTTCTGCTGGCCACCGCCATGGCGCTGGTGATCCTTGCCGGCCTGCGCGACCTCGGATCGGCGCTGCTGTTCTTCGGGGCGTTCCTCGCGATGCTGTACGTGGCCACCGGGCGGCTTGCCTACCCCGCCATCGGAGGCGTCGCCTTCGCGGTCGGCGCCACCATCGCCTACCAGCTGTTCGGGCACGTGCGGGTCCGGGTCGCGATCTGGCTCGACCCCTGGAGCCGGGTCACCGACGAGGGCTACCAGCTCGCCCAGAGCCTGTTCGCCCTGGGCACGGGAGGGCTGACCGGCACCGGGCTCGGCTTCGGACGCCCACAGGACGTGCCGTTCTCCGCAACCGACGCGATCTTCGTGGTCATCGGGGAGGAACTCGGCCTGCTCGGCTCCAGTGCGCTGCTGCTGCTGTACCTGGTGGTGGTCGTCCGGGGCTACAAGATCGCGCTGACCGCCCGCGACGAGTTCTCCACGCTGCTGACCACCGGACTGACCACGATCCTGGCGCTGCAGACCTTCGTGATCATCGGCGGGCTGACCCGGCTGGTGCCCCTGACCGGCATCACGCTGCCGTTCGTGTCCTACGGCGGGTCGTCGCTGCTGACCAACTACCTCATCGTCGGTCTGCTGCTGCGCGTCAGCGACGACTCGCGCCGGGCCGTGCTCGCAGGTCCACGCCAACGTCGAGGTGGCACGTGAGCACCCGCATCGGTCGGCTGTCGGGCCTCGTGCTGCTGCTGTTCGCGGCCCTGTTCGTCAACCTCAACCTGATCGCCCTGGTGCAGGCCGACGACCTGGCCAACCACCCCGCCAACCGCCGCGTGATCGTGCGCGAGTACCAGATCGAACGCGGCCCGATCATCGTCGACGAGCGCGCCATCGCGCGCAGCATCGAGACCGACGGCGAGCTGCGCTTCCTGCGCACCTACCCCGAGGGGCCGCTGTTCGCCCACCTCACCGGGTACTACTCGGTGGTGCTCCAGCGTTCCGGGCTCGAGGCGGCGCTCAACGAGCAGCTCACCGGCCAGCCCACCGAGGTGGTCGCCCAGAACCTCGGCGAGTTGCTCGGGACCCGCGGCCAGCCGGGCAACTCCGTGGAGCTGACCATCTCCCAGGCCGGCCAGCAGGCGGCCCGTGACGCGCTGGCCGGACGTGAGGGCGCGGTGGTGGCGCTCGACCCGGTGACCGGGGCGGTGCTGGTCAGCTACGCCAACCCGACCTTCGACCCCAATCCGCTGTCCAGCCACTCCCCCGGCGAGATCCGGGCGGCCTGGGACGAGGTGCGCGACGACGAGCGCCAGCCGCTGGTCGACCGGGCGATCCGTGAGACCTACCCACCGGGCTCGACGTTCAAGATCATCACCGCTGCGGCCGCCCTCGAGAGCGGGCTGGGGCCCGACAGCCCGTTCCCCGACGAGGCGGTCTACGACGTGCCGCAGACCACCGCGAACATCGGCAACCTGCCGGCCAGCCCGTGCGGGCGGGGCGGCAGCATCTCGATGCAGGATGCGTTCCGGTTCTCGTGCAACCCGGTGTTCGCCCGGCTCGGGGTGGAGCTCGGTGACCGGGCGCTGATCGAGCAGGCCGAGGCGTTCGGGTTCAACCGTCCGCCGCCCTACGAGCTCGACGTGGTCGCCAGCCGCATCCCGCAGGAGCTCGACCCGCCCCAGACCGCCCAGTCCGCGATCGGTCAGCGCGATGTGCGGGCAACCCCGATGCAGATGGCGCTGATCGCCGGCGCGGTCGCCAACGGCGGCGAGCTGCTGCGTCCCCACGTCGTCGGGCGCATCCGCGACCCCTCCGGCCGTCAGTTGAGCGGTCCGGACTCGGGCCGGTGGACCGAAGGCCTGCTCGATGGGCGGGCGGTGTCACCCCGCACCGCCGCGCAGCTGCAGCAGATGATGGTCGAAGCCGTCGAACGCGGCACCGGCGGGGCGGCGCGCATCGACGGCGTGCGGGTCGGTGGCAAGACCGGGACCGCGCAGCGCGGTGCCACCCCCGATGCCTGGTTCGTCGGCTTCGCCGAGGACCGCATCGCGATCGCGGTGGTGATCCCGGATGCCGGCGAGGGCGCGACCGGGGGCCGGGCCGCCGCGCCCGTCGCGCGCCAGGTGATGGTCGCCCTGCTCGGAGCCGACGCATGAACCCACCTCGACGTCGTCGTCTTCCGGGTCCGACCCCAGCCGTTGGTAGCCTCAGCTGCTGCCGACCAGACGTCCGGAGACCCTCGTGAGCGCAGGACGCGTGCTCAGTTCGCGCTACGAACTGCGCCAGCTGATCGGTCGTGGCGGCATGGCCGAGGTGTACGCCGCCGTCGACCGCACCCTGGGTCGGGAGGTTGCGGTCAAGATCCTGCTCGACCGCTTCCGGGACGACGAAGCGTTCGTGCAGCGGTTCCACGACGAGGCCCGGCACGTCGCCCGGCTCAACCATCCCAACATCGTCGCGGTGTACGACACCGGCACCGATCTCGAGGGCGCCGCCGGCACCGCGACGCCGGCTGGTCAGCCCTACATCGTCATGGAACTGGTCGAGGGCCGGTCGTTGCAGCAGGTGATCGAGCGCGGTGGCCTGACCGAGGACCGCTCGCTGGAGGTCGCCGCCGAGGTCTGTGCGGCGCTGCAGTACGCCCACGACCGCAAGCTCATCCACCGCGACATCAAGCCCGGCAACATCCTGCTGGCCGAGGACGGGGCGGTCAAGGTCACCGACTTCGGCATCGCCCGCGCCCTGGACAAGGAGACCGTCACCCGCACCGCCGCGGTACTGGGAACGGCCGCCTACCTCTCGCCCGAGCAGGCCCAGGGTCAGGACCTCGACACCCGCAGCGACCTGTACTCGCTGGGCGTGGTGCTCTACGAGATGCTGACCGGGCGGCAGCCGTTCATCGGGGACTCCCCGGTGACCGTGGCCTACCAGCACGTGCAGGAACC
>SKJO01000178.1 GCA_007121975.1 Nitriliruptoraceae bacterium
GTGTTCCGGGCCACCCCTGGACCGCCCTGATCCGGGCCACCCCCGGGCCACCCTGGCCCGGGCCGCCGGCCACACCTGGCTCAGCCGCCGAGGCCCGCTTCGGCCTGCCGCGCACGAACGTAGGCGATGACGTCGGCGATCTGCTGCTCATCGAGCCCGGCGACCCGCGGCATGCGCCCGAACTCCCAGTGGCGTTCGGGCACGCCGTGGCGCACGGAATCGGCGAGTTGCTCGTCGCTGGCCACCTCCGGTGCATACAACTCGTGGACCAGCGGCGGGCCGTTGGGCGAGCCGGCCGCGTCCGGGCCGTGGCAGGCGATGCAGTTGGTGGCGAACACGTCCGCGCCGCGGTCGGCATCGCCGGGGGGCAGCGGGGCGGGGTCGGCGCCGCAGGCGGCGAGCACCGCGGCCAGCGCGGCGACGACCACGACCAGAGCCACTGCTGAACGCACGCACCACCTCGGGGCCGGGCAGGACGCGCCAAGGTAGCCGCGCCCGTCCGGGCTGCCCACCTCGCCGCGCGCGTCCGGGCTGACCCCCTGCTGGGCCGTTGCACGGTCCACGGGGTCAGCGCCGCGAAGTCCTCAGCGCCGCAGCAGTCGTCGCGTGGCCAGCAGTGCGCGGGTCGCCGGGCGTAGCCGTGCCAGCCCGGTACGAAGCTCCTCGAGCGAGGCGGCGGTGAGGTCCTCGGTCCAGGTCGGGTAGGCGTGGGTGGTCCGGGTGATACGCCCGATCGTGGCGTCCTGCTGCATCCAGGCCACGACCTCGCCGATCACCTCGCCGGCGCGGGGTCCGACCACGCTCGCGCCGACGATCCGTCCCTTGGGGTCGCCCACGAGAGTGGCGAACCCTTCGGTGCGTCCGGCCGTGATCGCCCGGTCGAGGTGGTCGTGCCCGGCGGTGCGCACCCGCACCTTGTCGCCGTGGCGCTCCCGGGCCTCGGCCTGCGTCAGTCCGACGCGGGCGACCTCGGGGTCGGTGAAGGTCACCCACGGGATGCGCTCGTGGTCGACCCGCCGGCGCAGGCCGAACAGGGCGTTCTGGACCACGGTGGCGCCGTGGGCGGCCGCCACGTGGGTGAAGGGCAGCAGCATCGTGACGTCACCGCCGGCGAAGACCCGCGGGTTGGTGGTGCGCAGCTGCTCATCGACCACCACCGCTCCACGCCCGTCACGCTCGATGCCGGCGACCTGCAGCCCGAGCCCGTCGCTGCGAGCTCGGCGTCCCACGGCCACCAGCAACCGGTCGAAGCCGACCACCTCGGCGTCGGTGACGGGTGTGGCGGCCCGGTCCGGATCGGTGCGCTGGCAGGTGCCGACCGGTTCGAGCAGCAGGCCCGGACCCTGCTCGCCGTGCACCACGCGCAGAGCCTGGGTGGCGGTGCGCACGTCGACGCCCTCGGCCCGTAGCCGCGTCGCGATCACCTGCTGCGCGGCCGGCTCCTCGCGGGGCAGCAGACCCGCGGCGAGCTCGACCAGGGTGACCTGCACGCCCAGCCGCGCGAACGCCTGCGCGAGCTCGCAACCGATCGGCCCGCCCCCGAGCACGACCAGCCGGGCGGGCAGCACCTCGAGGTCCCACACGGTGTCGGAGGTCAGGGGGTCGACCTCGGCCATCCCGGGCAGTGCGGGCACCACCGGTTGCGAGCCGGTGGCGATCATCGCCCGGCGGAAGCGGCGGGCGACGCCGTCGATCTCGACGGTGTCGGGGGCCACGAACCGGGCGGTGCCCGAAACGACCTCCACCCCCTCGCCGCGCAGGCGCTCGGGGGAGTCGTGCGGGGCGATCGCGGCCTGCGCTCCGCGCACGTGGGCGAGCGCTGCGGCCCAATCCACCTCGACGTCTGCGGCCACTCGGACGCCGAGGTGGTGCGACGAGCGCACGGTGTGCGCCGCCTGCGCCACCGTGAGCAGTGCCTTGGACGGCACGCAGCCGGTCCACAGGCAGTCGCCGCCGGTGCGCTCGCGCTCCACGAGCACGACGTTGGCGCCCTGCCCGGCCGCGCCCACCGCCGCCACGAGCCCGGCGGTCCCCCCGCCGATCACCAGCAGGTCCGCCGGGCGCCTGGCCATGGTCGACTCCCCGGTGTCGGTCAGTCCTTCGGGGGCCGGCGGACCTTCTTGCCCTGCTTGCCGTCCGGGTCGGCGATCATCTCGCGGTGGATGCGCTCGACGATGTCGGGTACGAAGGTCTGGTCGTCGAGTGGCGGCCGCACGTACCCACCACTGACCCGGCGCTGCGGCAGGTCGAAGCGGTCAGGCGTGAGGTCCTCGTAGGGGATCTGGTCGAGCAGGTCGGCGATGCAGGCCAGGCGCGCGGCACGCTTGTCGTCGGACTCCACCACGTGCCAGGGGGCCTGCTTGATGTCGGTGTGCGCGAAGGTCTC
Organism: Nitriliruptoraceae bacterium; assembly: GCA_007121975.1. Classification (GTDB taxonomy): domain Bacteria; phylum Actinomycetota; class Nitriliruptoria; order Nitriliruptorales; family Nitriliruptoraceae; genus SKJO01. The sequence continues at coordinate 2,387 of SKJO01000178.1, forward strand.
GTCCTTGGCCATGGAGTACTCGACCCACTTGTCGCGCGAGGTCAGATCCATCGGCGAGAGCTTCCAGCGCTTGGTGGGCTCGTCGACCCGGGCCTGGAAGCGCTTCTCCTGCTCCTCGGGCGAGACGCTGAACCAGTACTTCAGCAGCCGGGTATGCGCCCGGACCAGCATGCGCTCGAACTCCGGGCAGGAACGCAGGAACTCGCGGTGCTCCTCCTCGGTGCAGAAGCCCATGACCTTCTCGACCCCGGAGCGGTTGTACCAACTGCGGTCGAACAGCACGATCTCACCGGCGCTGGGCAACTGCTCGACGTAGCGCTGGAAGTACCACTGGGTGCGCTCGCGCTCGGTCGGCGCGGGCAGGGCGACGGTGCGCACGATGCGCGGGTTGGTGACCTCGGTGATCCGCTTGATGACCCCGCCCTTGCCGGCGGCGTCGCGGCCCTCGAAGATCACCACGACCTTCTCGCCTTCCTGCTTGACCCACTCCTGCAGCTTGACGAGCTCGATCTGCAGTTCGGCGAGCTTGCGCTCGTAGAGATCCTTCTTGATGCGCCCGGACTTGGTCAGCACGAGTGCGCGCATCTCTTCATTGGTGACGTTGGCGGCCATGATCCTCCCGAGATCCGTTCGTGAACGATGTGGTGGCGCGCCGAGGCGCTCGTGGACGTCGACCTGCGCGCCATGCCGCCGGGCGCAGGTCGACGTCGATTGTCGGTGCCGTGCGACGTGGGCAGCGGCGAACGTCGCACATCCGACCCTAGCGTCAGGGTCGGTACCCGTGCCACGATGGGCAGCGACCAAGGAGTCCGTATGCAGGTGCTGGTGATCGGCGCGACCCGCGGGACCGGACGACTGCTCGTCGACCGACTGCTCGCCGAGGGCCATCGTGTGCGGGCCGGCATCCGCGCGCCCGGTCAGGCCGAGGCGCTGGCCGCGGCAGGCGCCGATCCGGTGCCCGCCGACCTCGAGGGTCCCGACGAGCCGCTGCGCGCCGCACTGCGTGGTGCGCAGGCGGTGGTCTTCTGCGCCGGGTCGGGGTCCGGCACCGGTCCGGACGCCACGCTGCGTGTCGACCTGCACGGCGCGGTGCGCAGCATCGACCTCGCCGTCGCTCTCGGCGTTGGGCGCTACGTGATGCTCTCATCGATGGCCGCGGACGATCCGCGACGAGGACCGGCCGCCATCACCCACTACCTCGCGGCCAAGCACGCGGCCGACCGGATCCTCGAGGGCAGCGGCCTGGCGTGGACCAGCGTGCGTCCCGGTGGGCTCACCCACGAGCCCGGATCCGACCGAGTCGAGGTGGGGGTCCCGCGCCTCGAGCGGCGCGGAACCATTGCCCGCGAGGACGTCGCGGCGGTGCTCGCCGGCTGCCTCACCCAGCCCGCCACCATCGGTCTGGCCTTCGAGGTGCTGGAGGGGCCCGTGCCCGTCGGCGAGGCCCTGGCGGGGCTGGAAACCGGCCGTGCCGGGACCATGGCGAAACCGTAGGGGTTGTGCTTTCGTCGGGCGCCCTGCGGCCGATGGGCGAGCAAGCGGTGGTACCCATCCGCCCTGGCCACGGAGGTTGCAGCGTGTCCGGTATCGACGAGATCGTCGGCGAGTTCCTGATCGAATCCTACGAGAACCTCGATCGCTACGACGCCGACCTGCTCGCCCTCGAGCAGGATCCGACCGACGCGGAGACGCTCAGCAGCGTGTTCCGCACCATCCACACGATCAAGGGCACCTCCGGGTTCTTCGGGTTCGACCAACTCGAGAAGCTCGCCCACGTGGGGGAGAACCTGCTCGGCCGGCTTCGTGAGGGGGAACTCCCGCTGACCGAGGAGATCGCCAGCGCGCTGCTCGACACCGGCGACACGCTGCGCCGGATGCTCGGGGTGATCGAGGAGACCGGCGAGGAGGGGGACCTCGACGTCTCCGAACTCGCCGCTCGCCTGACCCGGCTCTATGAGGGCGAAGGCTCCGCCGCTGACGCCGTGGCGGCCGACGAGCCGGCCGAGGTGGCTGACGAGCCGGTCGCCGCCGACGCACCAGCCGCCGACGAGCCGGCCCCCGAAGATCAGCAGGCCTACGACGCGCAGGGCAACCCCATCGGCCGCATCGGCGACCTGCTCTCCGAGCGCGGGAAGGCCTCCCCCGAGGACATCGCCGCGGCCCTCGCGGCGCAGGAGAGCGGCGATGCGCGCCGCCTCGGCGAGATCCTGGTCAACAAGGGCGCGGCCGATCCCGAGGACGTCGAGGCCTACGTCGAGGAGCAGGCACGCTCCAGCGGCCGCTCGGTGTCCGACTCCTCGATCCGGGTGGATGTCGGGCTGCTCGACGAGCTGATGAACCTGGTCGGTGAGCTCGTGCTCGCCCGCAACCAGATCGTGCAGCTGGTCAACGACGAGCAGGACAGCCGGTATGCCGGTGCCTCCCAGCGGCTCAACCTGATCACCACCGAGCTGCAGGAAGGGGTCATGAAGACCCGCATGCAGCCGATCGGCAACGTCTGGAACAAGCTGCCGCGGGTCGTGCGCGATCTGTCGCTGGCGGTCGGTAAGCGCGTCGACCTCGAGATGGTCGGGCAGGACACCGAACTCGACAAGACCATCATCGAGGCGATCAAGGACCCGCTGACCCACCTGGTGCGCAACGCCGTGGACCACGGCATCGAGTTGCCCGAGGTGCGCGAGGCCGCCGGCAAGCCGGCGGTCGGTCAGATGACCCTGCGTGCCTACCACGAGGGCGGCCAGGTCAACATCGAGCTGTCCGACGACGGCAAGGGCATCGACGCCAACGCCGTGCGCGACAAGGCGATCAAGCAGGGCGTGATCACCGCCGAGCAGGCCGCGCAGATGGTCGAACGCGAGCTGCTCACCCTGATCTTCTCGGCCGGCGTCTCGACCGCCCAGCAGGTCACCAACGTCTCGGGGCGTGGCGTTGGCATGGACGTGGTGCGCACCAACATCGAGCGCATCGGCGGCTCGATCGACATCGCGACCGAGATCGGTCAGGGCACGACCATCAAGGTCAAGATCCCACTGACGCTGGCGATCGTCCCGGCCCTGATCGTGTCCACGTCCGGTGACCGCTACGCGATCCCGCAGCTGAGCCTGATCGAGCTGGTCCGTCTCGAGGGCGAGCAGGCCCGCTCCGGCATCGAGCGCGTCCACGGCTCGCCGGTCTACCGCCTGCGCGGTCGGCTGCTGCCGATCGTCGACCTCTCGCGGGAACTCGAACGTCGCGGGGATCACGACGAGGAGCGCGAGGTCGTCAACATCGTGGTCCTGCATGCCGACGGCCAGCAGTTCGGGCTCATCGTCGACGACATCCACGACACCGAGGAGATCGTGGTCAAGCCGCTGGGCTCGCACCTGAAGGACGCTGCGCTGTTCGCCGGGGCGACCATCATGGGCGATGGCCGGGTGGCGCTGATCCTCGACGTCATGGGGATCGCCGAGCGCGCCCGGGTCGTGTCCGAGACCCGTGAGCGTGCGGACAGCACCGAGCAGTTCGCGGCCAGCGACATCACCGTCACCGAGCGCAAGACCCTGTTGCTCGTCGAGGTCGGCGACGACCGTCGGGCCGCCATCGACCTCACCGAGGTCGAGCGGCTCGAGGAGTTCGACATCTCCGCCATCGAGTGGGGCAGCGGCCGGGAGGTGGTGCAGTACCGCGACGCGATCCTGCCGCTGATGCGCCTGGCTGACGCGCTGGGGGTGGGCGGCGGCTACCTCGAGGAGGGCTCGATGGACGTGGTCGTCCATACCATCGACGGGCACTCGGTCGGGCTGGTGGTCGGCAAGATCCTCGACATCGTCGAGCAGGAGATCCGTATCGACCACCTCGACGACCGGCCGGAGGTGCTCGGGTCGGTGGTGGTCCAGGGCCGGGTCACCGACGTGCTCGACACCCACGCGCTGGTGGGTGCGGGAGGCCAGGATTCGTTCGGCAGCTACGCGGGAGTGTGACGACGATGAGCACCGACACCAACGTTGCGGTGGAGACCCAGTTCTGCACCTTCCATCTCACCAACCTGATGTTCGGCATCGAGGTCGAACGGGTCCAGGAGGTGATCCGCGCCCAGCCGATGACCGGGGTCCCGCTGGCCAATCCGGTGGTCGAGGGGCTGATCAACCTGCGTGGCCAGATCGTCACGGCCCTTGACCTGCGCCGCCGGCTCGAGCTGCCCGCCCGGCCCGAGGAGCTCGAGCCGACCAACATCGTGGTGCGCACCAGCGTCGGGCAGCTCAGCCTGCTCGTCGACCGCATCGGCGACGTCGTCGATGTGGACCAGGCCACGTTCGAGGGTCCGCCGGAGACACTCGAAGGGGTGGCGCGCGAGCTGATCACCGGGGCGTACAAGCTCGATGGCTCGTTGTTGCTGGTGCTCGACACCGAGGCGGCCGTTCGGCTGCCCGGCGTGGTCTGACCCGGTAGCGGTCTGCAGCCCCTCCCGGCTCGGGTGCCCCATGGCCCCGAGCCGGGTTCGTGCATGGCCGGCCGAGGTGACCTCCGAGGGGTGATCGCGGGTCGAAGGTCCCGCGAGGAAGGGACCTCGACGACTTGAGTCCTGTCCGGTACCCGACGACAGGCAGGGCATCACGCACCGCGTGGTGGCCGTGTGGGGCCGTCCAGAGGACAGGGAAAGAAGACACAGATGTCGTTCAAGAGCTTCTCGATCAAGCGGCAGTTGGTGACCGGGTTCGCGGGGGTGGTGGTGGCGTTCGTGGTCCTGCTGTTGTTCGTGATCTGGTCGATGATGCAGATCAACGAGGCCA
>SKJO01000025.1 GCA_007121975.1 Nitriliruptoraceae bacterium
CCGCGGCCGGTGCCGCCACGGTGGCCGGGGCGATGGTCTCGGTGGCACGCGGCACGTCGGCTCCCACGGCCACGGTGCTGCGCCGGTCGCTGGTCAACCGCCCGGGCACGTGCTCCTCGAGCACGACGTGGAAGTTGGTCCCGCCGAAGCCGAACGCGCTGACGCCAGCCGTGCGCACCTGGCCCGCGTCGACCTCCCAGTCGGCCAACTCGGTGTTGACCCGGAACGAGGAGGTGGACCAGTCCAGGTTGGGGTTGGGGGTGACGAAGTTGAGGCTCGGGGGCAGCTGGCGGTGGTGGATCGCCAGGGCGGTCTTGAGCAGCCCGGCGGCGCCGGCGGCGGCCTTGAGGTGGCCGATGTTGGACTTGACCGAACCCAGCGCGATGCGCCCGGGTGCCCCGCCGCTGCGACCGAAGACCTCCGACATCGAGGTGATCTCGACCACGTCGCCGACCCGGGTGGAGGTGCCGTGCGCCTCCACCAGGGTGCAGGTGGCCGGGTCGATGCCGGCGTCCGCCCAGGCACGCTCGACCGCGAAGCGCTGCCCCACGGGGTTGGGGGCGGTGATGCCCTTGCCCTTGCCGTCGCTGGCCCCGCCGATACCGCGGATCACCGCGTAGACCTTGTCGCCGTCGCGTTCGGCGTCGGCCAGGCGCTTGAGCAGGAACAGCGCGCCACCCTCACCCATCACGAACCCGTCGGCCTCCGCGTCGAATGGCCGGGTCCCGGTGGCGGACAATGCCCCGATCTTGCAGAACTTGATGAAGCTCGAGGCGCCGTTGTTGCGGTCGATCCCGCCGGCGACGACGGTGTCGAAGTCCCCGTCGTTGAGCCCGGAGGTCGCCGCGTCGATCGCGGCCATCGCCGAGGCGCAGGCGGCGTCGACGATGTAGTTGGGCCCGTGCAGGTCGAACAGGTTGGCGATGCGCCCCGCGATCACGTTGCCGAGCTCACCGGGCATGGTGTCCTCGGTGATCGTCGGCAGGTCCGCCCCCATCCGCTCGCTGAGCTCGGCCCCGATGCGTGCCTGGACCTCGGCCGGCAGCTCGGCGTAGACCGGCGTGCTCTGCAGGTAGCGCACGATCTCCGGCGCGGTGATGCGCAGCGTGGTCTCGTAGTGGCGCTCACCGGCCATCGCGTTGCCCAGGATCACCGCCGTGCGGTCGCGGTCGATCTCGCCGCCGTAGTCGGCGAGCAGCTCGCGGGTGCAGGCCACCGCCCAGCGCTGGCCGACGTCCATCGCGTCGCTGACCTTGGGCGGGATCGGCAGCTTCCAGCCCAGCGGGTTCCACTCGTAGTCACGGACCCAGCCCCCGATCTTCGAGTAGGTCTTGTCCGGCGCCTTGGGATCGGGGTCGTAGTACAGCGCCGGGTCCCAGCGTTCGGGGTCGACCTCGCTGATCGAGTAGCGCGCCCCGGCGACGTTGCGCCAGAAGGACGGAGCGTCCGGTGCGTCCGGGAGGATCGCCGACACCCCGATGATCGCCACAGGTTCCACGTGTGCACCTTCCCGTCACGGCGCGGTGACCCCCGCGCCGCCGTGTGTCTTGCCAGGCCCGGCGCCCGCCGACGCCGGGTCGTGCGACTCAGGCCCGCCCGTACAGGACGTCGGCGACCTGGTCGGCGTCCGCGAGCCCGCCGGCCTGCGCCGCCAGGGCCTCGGGGGCGCCGGCCGCAGCCGACATCGCGGCGGCATCGGCCGACTTGTCGGCGCTGACCATCAGCCCGACCCCGTCGCCGGTCACCATCAGCGCCGCCTTGCGGGCGTAGATCCGGCTCACGGCCGCGATGCCCGAGATCCCGAAGCGCGTGTCGGCCTTGGGGTCGAGCGCGCCCTGCTCGGCGCGGGCGGCCCGGCGCGCCAGGGCGGCGGCACACTCGGCGGTGGCGATGAGCTTGCCCAGCTGCAGCAGCACGTGCTGGTTGCGGGTCAGACGCCCGACGCGGGCGGCCTCCATGATCACGCTCAGGCCGCGGGCCGCGATCGCGGCGATGTCGGCGCCCACCTGCGGGTGACGTGCGTGCAGGGAGGTCAGGTCCGCGGCGAGATCGCGGTAGTAGCCGCCCTGGGTCTTGAGGTGCTGCTGCCAGCGGTCACGGGCGATGGTCATCTCCATGATCTCGGAGGTGCCCTCGTAGATCGTGGTGATGCGCACGTCGCGCTTGATCTTCTCGACCATGTAGTCGTGGGTGTAGCCGTAGCCGCCGAGTGCCTGGATCGAGGCCTCGGCCGCGTCGTTGCCGGCCTCGGTCGAGATGTACTTGGCGATCGCTCCCTCGGTGTTGAGCGTGCCGTGGGTGCCCTCGTCGATGCGCTCGGCGGTCTCCTCGATGTAGGCGCGTCCGGCCTCGAGCGCGACCGCGTGGTTGACGATGAGCTTGTGGACGTAGCCCTGCTTCTCCGACAGCGGGCTGCCGGCCTGGATCCGCTCCACGGAGTAGGGAATCGCCCGGTCCAGTGCTGCCCACCCGCCGCCGAGCCCGAACGCGGCGACCATCAGCCGGGTGTAGCCGAACACCAGCTGCGCCTGCCACAGCCCCTGGCCCTCCTCGGTGCCGACCAGCGTCGAGAGGTCGACGTAGACGTCGTCGAGGTACAGCGCGGCGGTGTTGGACAGCCGGATGCCGTGCTTGTGCTCGGGGGCGGCGGCCTCGAAGCCCTCCGCACCCTTCTCGAGGATGAACCAGGTCGGGCCGCCCGGCGCGTTGGCCAGGATCGAGTACAGGTCCGCGACGCCACCGTTGGAGATCCACTGCTTCTGGCCGCTGATGCGGTAGCCGACGACCTTGCCGTCCTCCTCGACGGGCACGGCCACGGTCTTGAGCGAGCCGAGGTCGCTGCCGGCCTCGGCCTCGGTCGCCCCGTAGGCCATCAGCAGGCCCTCGTTGGCGATCCGACTCATCCAGTGGTGCTGCTGCTCGGGCGTGCCGCCCATCAGGATCGGGTCGCTGCCGAGGAAGGTCGCCAACACCGAGGTGGCGATGCCCAGGTCGATGCGCGCGATGCGCTCGCAGACGCGGTAGACGTCGTAGGCGTTGCCGCCCATCCCGCCGTGGGCCTCGTCGATGAACAGCAGCTGGATGCCGAGCTCATCGCTGCCCATCCGGCGCACGATGTCGGCCGGGTACTCGTCGCGGGCGTCGAGGTCGATGAGCGTCTCGTCATCGAGCTCCCCCTCGGCGAAGTCATTGATCGCCGAGAGGATCATGTTCAGGGTTTCGAGATCGAGGCCCTGGGGCATCAGGTGTCCCTCCCTAGGTTTGCGGGTCCGGCTTGCGCTTCGGTGCACCAGGCACCGGTACGGCGTGCGGTCCCGCGTTCATCTGGCTCCGGCCAACTCCCATGCGACCGGACGGGTGCTGCGGGGGCGCATCCTTGCACAGTCCGGCCCCGAGCGAAAGAGGGTGCGGCGAGCAATTCCGACCGCTGGCCGTTCAGCAGCGTGCGTTCAGCGTTCACTTCACGGCAAGCGCACAAGGGACCCTATGGGCCGCACAGCACCAGTGATCGAGAAGATGAACATCTGGTTACCGCAGGGGGCGACGCACCGCGGCGACGCTCAACCCTCGATCGGGTCGCCGGGGAGCGGCAACCCGCGCCGCACCCGGTCGGCCGCCTCCTCGGGATCGACGCCCGGCGCCAGCCGTGAGCGCACCACCCGGGCGGGCAGCCCCACCGCGATCGAGAACGGCGGCAGGTCGCGGTTGACCAGGCAGTGGCTGGCCACCACGCTGCCGTCACCGATGTCGACCCCGCGCAGCACGGTGGCCTTCTCGCCGATCCACACGTCGGCACCGACCCGGGTGGGCGAGGTCACGATGCCCTGGTCCTTGATCGGCAGGTCGAGCCGGTCATAGCGGTGGTCGAAGTCGCACACGTAGATCCAGTCGGCGAGGATCGAGGCGTCACCGATCTCGACGTCGAGGTAGCTGTTGACCACGTTGTCGCGCCCGAGCACGACCTTGGCGCCGAGCGTGAGCTGCCCCTCGTGCGAACGCAGCTTGTTGTCGTTGCCGATCCAGCACCACGGGCCGACCACCAGCCGACCGTGCCCCGGGCGGGCACGCAGCTCGACCCGCTTGCCGGTGAACAGCAGGCCCTGGAACACCACCTGGTTGCCGGTGGCCAGCGCCCGCGCCCGGTGGGTCAGCGCCCGGCCGTACAGCCGCAGGTACTGCGGGGTGACCATGCGCCGCTCGACGGCGACACGGATCGCCTCGCGCCACCCCCACCGCGGGTAGCGCAGGCGCAGCGGCGGTCGCCGCACGTGGCTGGGGACCCCCTGCCCCGCCCGCAGGTCGTCGGCCAGCCAGCTGACCCGGGCGACCGCCTCCCGGGCGGTCTCGGCGCGGATCCTCGCCTCGCGCTCGGCGGCGAGCGCCTGTGCGGCGAGCTCGTCGCGAACCCCGGGGTCGAGCAGCGCCTCGGGATCGAGCAGGACCTCGGGATCCTCGGGCCGGGCCGCGCTCACGACGGGTAGGGCTTGCGGGCACGCAGGATCACGTTGTAGAACACCGACCGCGGCAGGATCGGGGTCAGCAGCCGCTCGTCGACCCAGGACAGCGCCAGGTAGCCGTAGAACGCGCTGTAGGACCACCTGGGTCCCAGCAGGTCGGGCCGCAGCTGCCCCTCGAGGGTGCGCACCGCCCAGCCGAGCCAGTGGGCGGTCAGCTCCTCGGTGACGACCCTCAGCTCCTTGAACCCGGCCAGCCGGGCCATCTTCTCGAGGTCCCGGGGCCGGAAGGTGTGCAGGTCGACGACGTGCTCGAGGGTCGCCATGGCGGCGTCCTCGTCGCTGCCGCCGGCCTCCTGCACCGACAACCGGCGCAGCCGGTTCAGGCGCGGCAGCGAGGTGACCGCCTGAAACGAGCGGTAGGTGGCGTTCTTCACCACCCACGACATCCGGTCGCCGAGCTCGGAGGGCTCTCCGGCGATCACCAGCGTGCCGCCGGGCTTGAGCACCCGGAACATCTCGCGGATCGCGGCGCCGGGAACCGGCAGGTGGTGCAGGAACGCGTGGCCGATGACCAGATCGAAGGCGTCGTCCTCGTAGGGCAGGGACTCCGCGTCACCCTGCCGGGTGGCGATGTCCAGACCGTGCTCGGCGCCGTTGCGCGCACAGATCTCGAGCATCCCCTCGGAGATGTCGGTCGCCTCGAGCTGTGCCTCCTCGAGGCAGCCGGCAAGCGACAGGTTGATCAGGAAGAAGCCGGTGCCCGCGCCGACCTCCAGCACCCGCGAGAACCCGGCACCCTCGGGCACCACCTTGCGGAAGCGGTCCCGGGCATAGTCGATGCAGCGCTCGTCGTAGGAGATCGAGAACTTCTCCTCGTAGCTGCGCGACTCCCAGTCGTGGTAGATGCGCTGCTTGGCCTTGAGATCCAGCGCATGCAGCTCGCGGGCGGTACGCGGCACCGGGATCGGGAGGTCCTTGGGGGAAGGGACGACGGACAGCGGCTCAGCGCTCACGAAAGGAACTCCTCGATGGGCGGCCCGGTGGACCACGGTGCGGTGCGGGGTGGGACGGCTCGCGATCAGCGTCCGGTGAACTCGGCCTCACCGGGACCGCTGGCCAGGAAGCTCGCGATCCCGATCGACGCATCGTCGGTGGCGAACGAGGCCGCGAACAGGCTGCGCTCGAGTCGCAGTCCCTGATCCAGCGGCAACTCGGTGCCATCCTCGATGGCCTGCTTGGCAAGCCGCAGCGCGTAGGGACCGGCGGCGTACCGCGCAGCGGTGGTCATGGCCGCCTCGTAGAGGTCGTCGCTGGGGTACACGGCATCGACCAGTCCGATGCGTTCGCCCTCGACCATGTCGACCATGCGACCCGAGAAGATCAGCTCCTTGGCCCGCGACAGCCCCACCAGCCGGGGCAGGCGCTGGGTGCCGCCGGCTCCGGGGATGATGCCGAGCAGGATCTCCGGCTGGCCGAGCTTGGCGTTGTCGGCCGCGAAGCGGAAGTCGCAGGCCAACGCGAGCTCGCTGCCTCCGCCCAGCGCATAGCCGTTGATCGCCGCGATCGTGGGCACCGGCAGCCGGGCCAGGGTGTCGAGGCTGCGCTGCAGCAACTGGCCGGTGTCGTTGACCTGCTGGTAGTCCCAGTCGGGGAACTCCTTGATGTCCGCACCGGCGGCGAACACCTTGGGACCGCCCCACACCACGACCGCGCCGACCTCGTCGTGGTCGGCGGCCTCGAGGGCGGCCTGCTCGATCTCGGCCCACACCTGGCGCGACAGCGCGTTCATGGGCGGACGATCGAGGCGGATGGTGCCGACCTGGCGCTCGGCGTCGACCTCGAGACGGACGAACTCGCCCACGGCGGACTCCTGTGGTCGCGGGACGGATCTGCTGAGCGTACCGGCCACGACCTGCCTCGCCGCAGGCGAGCACCCACGGACCTACGCTGAGGTGATGGCCGGACCCGGCCGGTGAGGACCCGAGGCTGCGATGTCCACCCGCTCTGCGACCGTCCCCTCCGACCGGCTCGGCGCCGAGGATCTGCGGCCGCTGCCCCGCCCGATCGCCGCCAGTCCCTTCGATCCCCTGGGCTTCCCCGGCTACGCCGAGCGGCTGCGCGCCCTGGATGCGACCGACCCGCACGTCGACGAGTCGGTCTCGGTAGGGCTGGTCGACCTCGGGGGCGTCGAGGTGGTGGTCGCCCTCGGCCATTTCCGCTTCCTGGGCGGCTCGATGGGCCATGCGCACGGCGAGCGTGTCGCGGCGGCGATGGCCGTGGCCCGGGAGCGCCGCCTGCCGTTCGTGGCGATCACCGCCACCGGTGGCGCCCGGATGCAGGAGGGCATGCTCGCCCTGGCGCAGATGAGCCGGGCTGCCGAGGGGGTGCGCCGGCTGCGCGAGGAGGGCATCCCGGTGCTGTCGTGGTTCACGAACCCGACCACCGGGGGCGTCCACGCCTCCTACGGCGCGCTCGCCGACGTGATCATCGCCGATGCGGCCGCGGCGGTCGGCTTCGCCGGACCACGGGTGGTGGAGGCGGTCACCGGCGAGCGCGTCGGGCGCGACAGCCACACCGCCGAGGCGGCGTTCGCGGCCGGCCTGGTCGACGAGGTGCTCGAACCCGAGGTGGCGCTGGCCCGGCTGACCCGCTGGGTCGGCCTGGTGCACCCCGCCCGCCGCGACGGCCCGCTGCCCG
>SKJO01000270.1 GCA_007121975.1 Nitriliruptoraceae bacterium
GGGCTCCGGCTCAGGCTCTGCGGCGCGCTCACCGACCGGCGCCACGGCGCGGACCACCTCGATGAAGTCACCGGGCTGCGCACACGCGTCGAGGTTGGCTTCGTCGCTGCCGCTCATGCCCCAGATCCCGGGAACGTCATCGGGCACCGGGATGCCCGCAGAGAGCTCGATCACCCGATCGGGGTCGGCGTCGGCGGGCAGGGAGCGCAGCCAGCGCAGCCGTGGACGCTCGGTGGCCTGGTTGTCGGCAACGAAGATGCGGCCGTCGACCACGCCCATGCCCCAGGCCTCGATCGGGGCAGCCGAGAGGTGGCCGAGGTCGGCGACGGTGCCGGTCCAGTCGTATCGCCGCGCGTCGTCGTCGACCTGCATATCGAGCCGTACGAGCTTGTCGCGACCCCCGGCCACCGCCTCCCAGGCCAGATAGGCGCTGCCGCCGAGGAAGAACAGGTCACCCGCGCTGGTCCCGGCGGGGATCCCGGCCTCCCGCAGGCCGTCGGCCACGACCTCGGCGAGGATCCGCCCGTCCGCGCCGGCGGTCGGCAGGTAGCGGTAGAGGGTGTCGCCGTCCCGGCTGACCGCGTAGCCGTAGCCGTAGCGGTCGAAGGCGAGCATGTTGGGGTTGAGCGCATCGGGATCCACGCCCGGGGCCACCACGGTTCCCACCAGCTCGGTGCGACCCTCGCGGTCCACCGCGACGAGCTCACGATTCCGGGTGATCAGGTAGACGTCACCCTGCGGGTCGATGCCGACATCGTAGAGTTCCGCACCCGGCCATCGGTCGATCACGACCTCGAAGGCCTCCGTGTCGAGGTCGTAGACGAGCACCTGCCGGGCGCTGTGCAGCCACAGGACCGGGTCGACGTCACAGTCCGGGTCGTCGGCGAGCACCCCCTGCAGGGGGAGCACCCCGGCGCCGAGCAGCAGCACGAGCAACGCCGCCCACAGCCGGCGAGGCCTGGCCCACGCCCGGCCCTGCGACCGGCCGGCGGGACCACGGGCGCCACCACCCGTTCCCGGGGCGTGACGTGCCGTCCACATCGGCGACGAACCAGGTGTGGGGTCGGAACCGCTCATCGTCGTGCCTCCAGCGCACCGTCCGGAGCCCCCATCAGCACCGGCGATGGGTGCAGCCCCTCGCCGTCGAGCCTAGTTGGCCAACGCCGAGGCGGCCGAGGTCGCAGGGCCGCGGCGCGCAGCATCGCACGCAGCGCGCCCGCCGGACTGACCCTCAGCATCGACCCCGCCACCAAGCGTGGCAGCAGTGCCGGTTCAGGCGGTGCCGAACGTCTCGAGGATCGCCCACATGTTCTCGGCCATCCGCGACATCGGCACCTTGTACCAGGCCCCACCCAGGATCAGATGGTCGACGTGCCGCTCGATCTCGGGCAGGCGGTCGCGCACCTCGTCGGGCGTACCTGCGATCGCGTAACGCTCCACCGCCTCGTCGGGCACGGCTGCGACCAGCGCATCGAGATCCTGTCCGGTGCGCTTCCACACGTCGCGCAGTTGTCCGGTCAACTCCTCGTCGCCGTAGGAGGCGAACACGCCCTGGTAGTTGGGAGTCGTGCCGTAGAAGGCGATCTGCTGCTTGGCCTCACGCACCGCGACCTCGCGGTCGTCGGCAACGCACAGGATCACCCCCTGGTTGAGGGTGAAGTCGTCGCGGGAACGTCCCGAGGCCGCCAGCGACTCCTCCACGCGCGGCAGCACGTCGTCGGTGAGGTAGCGCTCGGAGGTGAAGGGGTGACCGAGCAGGCCATCGGCATGTGCGGCCGCCGCCTGGGTCATCAGGGGGCCCACCGCCGCGACGTAGACGCGCGGCAGTTTGCGGTCGGTGGCCCGGCCCCGGCCGCCGAGCCCCGGACGCAGGACCCGGTACACCTCACCGTCGAAGGTCACGTCCTCGCCGCGCTCCATACGCCACACGGTCTGCATGGCCTGCACGTACTCGGCCATGCGCTTGGCCGGCCGGTCGAACTGCGCCGAGAAGCGCTCCTCGATGACGCGCTTGACCTGACTGCCCAGTCCGGTGACGAAGCGATCCCCGCTGAGCTCGTTGAGGTCCCAGGCCTGCATCGCGGTGATCGTCGGCGAGCGCGGGAACGCCAGCGTGATGTTGGTCCCGACGTCGATGCGTTCGGTGGCCTGGATCGCGACCGAGGCCTGGATCATGGATTCCTGGGTGGTCTCGGCCACCCAGACTGCATCGAAGCCCTTGGCCTCCACCTGCCGGGCCAACTCGCCCAGGAAGGCGTAGGGGCCACCGATCGCCACGCCGTAACTCGCCACCGTGCACTCACTTCTCATCGGTTGGCCGGGCACGCTAGCGCGCCGGGCGTGCACGACACGAGCCAGCTCAGATCGTGAGGTGCCCGCGGACGGCGTCGGCGACCCGGTCCACGGCCAGCTGCGCGTCGGCCTGGGTCTCGGCCTCGGCCATCACGCGGATCAGCGGCTCGGTGCCCGAGGGCCGCAGCAGCAGCCGCCCCCCCGCACCGAGCCGTGCCTCCTCGGCGGCCACGACCTCCCACACCGCTTCGGCGCCGGGCAGCCCGGCCCGATCGACACCCGCCACGTTGACCAGCACCTGCGGCAGTCGCGACATCACCGTCGAGAGCTCGTCGAGGCTCGCACCGGTGACCCGCATCGTGGCCAGCAGGTGCACCGCGGTCAGGACCCCGTCCCCGGTGGTGGTGTGGTCGAGGTCGATGAGGTGGCCCGACTGCTCGCCACCGAGGTTCAGCCCCCGCTCACGCATCGCCTCGAGCACATAGCGGTCACCGACCGGGGTCTGCACCACCTCGATGCCCAGCGCGTCCATCGCCCGCCGGAACCCGAGGTTGGTCATCACGGTGGTGGCGACCGCCCCGCCCCGCAGCGTGCCGTGCAGGTGCTGCTGCCGGGCGAGGATGGCCAGGATCACGTCCCCGTCGACCTCGGCGCCCCCGCCGGTGGCCGCGATCAGCCGGTCAGCGTCGCCATCATGGCTGATGCCCACGTCCGCGCTGTTGGCGAGCACCGCCTCACGGACGGCCCCCGGGTGGGTCGACCCGCAGCGATCGTTGATGTTGGCGCCGTCGGGAGCACAGTGGATCGGGACCACCTCGGCACCGAGCTGACGGTAGACCTGCGGCGCCACCTGCGAGGCGGCCCCGTTGGCCCCGTCCACGACCACGCGCAGACCCGTCAGGTCGACGTCCACGCTGGCGGCGACGTGCTCGACATACCGGGCGAGCGCCGCCGGGTCGCTGTGGTGGCGGCCGATGGCCACCCCGGTGGGGCGCGCGGTGCGTGGCTGCTCGATCAGCGTCTCGAAGGCCGCCTCCTCGACGTCGGAGAGCTTGTAGCCGTCCGCGCCGAACACCTTGATGCCGTTGTCGCCCACCGGGTTGTGCGAGGCGCTGATGACCACGCCGGCCGCCGCCTCACCCTGGGTCGTGAGGTAGGCCACGGCGGGAGTGGGCAGGACCCCGATCGACACCGCGTCCCCGCCCGCGGAGGTGATCCCGGCGACCAGCGCCGCCTCGAGCATCTCGCCCGACCAACGCGGGTCGCGGCCGATGAGCACCGAGGGCCGCGGCTCACCGGCCTCCTGGAGCAGATCGACCAGACCCCGACCGATCGCCATCGCGAACTCGGGGGTGAGCAGGAGGTTGGCGGCCCCCCGCACGCCGTCGGTACCGAAGATGCGTCCCATGGGAGGCCTTCCGGGCCGGACGCGGCAGCGCCGCCCCGCGGGGCGGCGCCGGCAACGCGTGGGGAGTGATCAGCGCTTGGAGAACTGCGGCGCGCGCCGCGCCTTCTTCAGCCCGTACTTCTTGCGCTCCACCTTCCGCGCGTCGCGGGTGAGCAGCCCGGCCGACTTCAGCGGGGGACGCCAGTCGGCGTCCCACTCCGCGAGCGCGCGCGCGATCGCCATGCGCAGGGCTCCGGCCTGGCCGGTGGTGCCACCGCCGTGGATCCGCGCGGTGACGTCCCACTGCCCGGCCTGCTCGAGGACCTCGAAGGGCTCGAGGACGTGCGCCCGCAGCTTCTCGGTGCGGAAGTAGTCCTCGAGGGGGCGGCCGTTGAGCGAGAACTGTCCCGAGCCGCGGGTCACCCGGGCACGGGCGACCGCCGACTTGCGGCGACCGGTGAAGATGGTGGCGGACATGATCGCGGGTCCTTGTCGTCGGGCAGCGGCTAGACGTGGTCGGGCAGGGGCGCCGGCTGCTGCGCGGCGTGGGGGTGGTCCGGACCCGCATACACCTTGAGCTTGCGGGCCATCGAGCGGCCGAGCTTGTTCTTGGGCAGCATGCCCGTGATCGCCGCCTCGACGATCCGGGTCGGGTCCTTCTCGAACTGCTGGGCGAAAGGCACCGAGCGCAACCCGCCGGGGTACCCCGAGTGCGCGTGGTACTGCTTCTGCTCGGACTTGGCGCCGGTCACCACGATCTTGTCGGCGTTGACCACGATCACGTGGTCGCCGAGGTCGAGGTGGGGCGTGAACGTCGGCTTGTGCTTGCCGCGCAGCACGGAGGCCACGCGCGTGGCGAGCCGGCCGAGGGTCTGCCCGTCGGCGTCGACCACGTACCAGGCGCGGGTGATGTCCTTCGCGCTCGGGCTGTAGGTCCGCATGATGATGTCCCTTGGCCTGGTGTCTTGGCGGCCCCGTGTCGTGGTGCCTGCTGAACCGTGACGCGCTCGCGTCCCGGCGGGTCCCGGGGGTCCCGGGGGTCCCGATCGCCTCGGTGACCCCGCACACCGGCGCATGCGCCGGATGGGCATCCGGTCCGCGGGCTCGGGGTCAGGGCTGGCGGGCGGCGCCTCGGACACGGAACGCGCGGCCCACCGGGGACCGCGGACCCACAGAGTATCGGGCGCCCGGCGGCCCGGTCAACCGAGGTGCGCCTCCGCGACGGTCAGGTGGCCACCCAGCGTGGTGGGGCCCCCGGCCAGCGACGTCCGTAGGACACACGTTCCAGGGTCAGCCCGTGCGGCGGTGCGACGCGGGCGGCCCGCGAGCGA
Source organism: Nitriliruptoraceae bacterium (assembly GCA_007121975.1). GTDB lineage: Bacteria > Actinomycetota > Nitriliruptoria > Nitriliruptorales > Nitriliruptoraceae > SKJO01. Next base: position 5,011 of record SKJO01000270.1, read on the forward strand.
TCCCGGCCCGCGAGCACCTCGCGCAACCAGTCGGGATCCCGCCGGCCACGTCCGACCTCGACCAGGCAGCCCAGGATCGAGCGCACCTGCTGGTGGCAGAAGGCCGGCCCGCGCAGCCGCACGTCGAGGCGTCCGGGGCCGGGACGGTGCAGCGCCACCTCGTCCAACCGACGCACCGTGCTGCGCCCGGGCGCCGCCCGGCACAGCGCCGCGAAATCGTGCTCCCCGAGCAGGTGGCGTGCCGCCGATCGCATCGCAGTCAGCGCCAGTGGCTCACCCACCACCCACTGCTCGCCGCGCCGTCGGGGATCGCAGGCCGCGAGGTCGTCGATCAGCCGGTAGCGGTACCCGCGGGCCACCGCCGAGAACCTCGCGTCGAACCCGCTGCCCACCCGGGTGGCCTGCCACAGCGTGATCGAGGGATCGAGCAGCCGGGCGAGTCGGTCGCGCAGCGCGGCGAGATCGCGCCCGGCGAGCAGTGGCCCGGCCCGAGGAACGGTGGGATCGAGGTCGAGGTGCACGACCTGCGCGAGCGCGTGCACGCCACGGTCGGTCCGACCCGCGGCGGTGGTCACCGCCGGCTGGCCGAGCACCGCCGTGAGCGCAGCCTCGACCTCGCCCTGCACGGTGCGCTGCTCGGGCTGGCGGGCGAAGCCCGCGAAGCCGGCACCGTCATAGGCGAGGTCGAGCCGAACCCGCACGTGGCCCGGGTCAGGCGCGCGCGTCGTCCTCATCGTCGTCCGCGTCGTCGGAGGCCTGACCGGTCGCCTTGGCCACCGCCGCCGCGATCTGCTCGTCGGTGAAGTCCTCGTCGTCGAGGTCCTCGTCGAGGTCCTCGTCGGCGACGTCGTCGAGCAGGGCGGTGCCGGCCGCGGCCGGTGCGGCCGCCTCGCGGCGCCGACGCCGACCGAACAACCCCCGCATGCGGCCCTGCTTGGCATCCTCGATGAGCTCGTCACCCGCTTGGTCGCCGAGCTCCACCAGCTCGATGATCGCCATCGGGGCGTTGTCGCCCTTACGGGGATCGAGCTTGTAGATCCGGGTATAGCCGCCGTTGCGGTCCGCGAAGCGCGGCGCGATGTCCTCGAACAGGTACGCGACCACGTCACGGTCGGTGAGCTTGGCCAGGACCTGGCGGCGGGCGTGCAGGTCGCCCTGCTTGGCCTTGGTGATCAGGCGCTCGGCGTAGGGGCGCAGTTCCTTGGCCTTGGCCTGGGTGGTGCGGATCCGGCCGTGACGGAACAGGTCACTGGCCAGGCCGGCGAGCATCAGCTTCTGGTGCGCCGGGCCACTGCCCAGCCGGGGTCCGCGCTTGGGGGTCGGCATCGTTGGTCTCCTCGGGGCGGGTCGCTCTCAGCAACGGGACGGGCGCTCACTCCTTGAGCGCGATGCCGAGCTCCGCGAGCTTGTCACGGACCTCGTCGACGGACTTGGAGCCGAAGTTGCGGATGTCGAGCAGTTCCTGGGCGGTCTTGTCCATCAACTCGCCGACGGTGGCCACGCCCTCGCGCTTGAGGCAGTTGTAGGAGCGCACCGACAGATCGAGGTCCTCGATGGGACGCTGGGAGACCGGGTCGGCGCCGATGCCCGCGAGCGCCTCTTCGGGCGAGACCACGATCCCGCCGGGGCCGCTGGGCTCGAACTCGGCGAACTGCTCGAACAGGGCCTTGAGTGTATGCCCCGCCGAGGACAGCGCCTGGGCCGGGGTCAACGATCCGTCGGTCTGGACCTCGAGCACGAGCTTGTCGTAGTTGGTCATCTGCTCAACGCGGGCGGACTCGACGCGGTAGGACACCCGCCGGATCGGGCTGAACACCGAGTCGATCGCGATCACGCCGATCGGGTCCTTGTCGCCCTTGTTGGCGTCCGAGGTGCGGTAGCCCCGCCCCCGTTCCACGGTCAGGTACATCTCGAGGTGGCCGTTGGCGTTCAACGTGGCGATGTGCAGGTCTTCGTTGACCACCTCGACCTGCGAGGGCGCGAAGATGTTCTCGGCGGTGAGCACGCCGGGACCGTCACCGCCGAGGAAGATCTCCACCGGTTCGTCGGACTCGGAGCGCACGACCAGATCCTTGATGTTGAGGATCATGTCCGTGACGTCTTCCTTGACCCCTTCGATGGCGTCGAACTCGTGGAGCA
>SKJO01000457.1 GCA_007121975.1 Nitriliruptoraceae bacterium
GACCAGCTGCCGCTCCCCGGCCGACAGCGACCCACCCCGCTCGCCCACCGACGTCGCCAGATGCTCGGGCAGCTCGGCGACCCAGTCGGCCAGCCCGAGCTCGGCGAAGGCCCGCTGCAGGTCGGCGTCGGAGGTGCCGGGCCGGCCCATGCGTGCGTTGTCGGCGATGGTGCCGTCGAACAGCGCACCGTCCTGGGGGACCAGCACCACCCGGCGGCGCAACGAGTCGAAGCGCACCTCATCGAGGGGCACCCCGGCGATGCACACCCGACCGAGCGTCGGGTCCATCAGCCGCGTCAGCAGCTTGGCGAAGGTGGTCTTGCCCGATCCGGTCTCCCCCACCACCGCGATGCGGCGCTGGGCGGGAACCTCCACCTCGACGTCGTGGAGCACGAACGGTCCGCTGGCGGTCCGGGCCGACTCGCCCGGCTTGGGGTAGCGGAACCCGACCGCCTCGAAGCGCACGCCGAGCGGACCCTCGGGCAGGGGCCGGCCGTCCTCGCCGGGGTCGGCCACGTCGGGCTCGAGGTCGAGCACGTCGAGCACCCGCCGCCAGCCCGCAACCGCGGTCTGGCCCTCGTTGATGACCTCGGCGGCGATCAGCACCGGGTCGACGAACAGCGTGATGAGGAACAGGAAGGCGAGCACGGTGCCCGGCGTCACCTCGCCGTCGATGCCGAGCAGCACCCCGGCGAGCACGGCCGCGGCGGTCGCCAGCGCGCCGAACAGCTCGCCGGTGCCCGAGAACGACGAGGACAGCGCCCCGGCGCGCACCGCCGCCCGGCGGTGGTCCTCGATGGCCTGGTCGAGGCGGCGCTGGCTGCGGTCCTCGACGCCGTAGGCACGCACCACGGGGGCGCCGACGACCGTCTCGGCCACCACCCCGAGCAGATCACCGACCCGTTCGCGCACGATGCGGTAGGCGACGGTCAGCCGGCGCTGGAACCACCGCGCGCCGAGCACGAACGGCACGAACACCGCGAGCACGATCAGCGTCAGGCGCCAGGAGTAAACGAACATCACGATCGTGGCCACGGTGAGCTGGCCCGAGGCGGTGATCAGGTTCAGCCCGGCCCACTGCATGAAGCGGCTGATCTCGTCGACGTCGCTGGTGACCCGGGCGACCAGCGAGCCGCGCTGCTGGCTCGCCTGGTGCAGCATCGAAAGGTCGTGGATGTGGCGGAACGCCCCCACCCGCAGCGTCGACAGCGCCGACTCGACAACGGCCGCCAGGCGGTAGTTCATCCAGCCGCTGGCCACGGCCGTGACCAGCACCGCGATCCCGGCCAGCGCGACGATCTGCACGATGGCACCGAGATCGACGCCGCCTCCGGTCCCGCCGAGCCCGAGATCGACGGTCCGTTGCACCGCGATCGGGACGATCGCCCGCCCGGCGGTCGCGACCAGCGCGAGCACGAGGGTGGCGGGCAGCCCGATGCGCAGCTCGGGCGAGAGCTTGATGCCACGCACGACGGTGCGCCAGGCCCCCTCGGGCGGCCGGGGAAGGTCGACGGCCGGGGCGCTCACGGGCCGCCCTCCGGCGCGGGGCGGTCATGATCCTGCTCGTAGGCGGTGACCAGGGCGGCGTACCCGGGTGCCGTGGCCTGCAGGTGCTCATGGCTGCCACGCGCGGCGATGACGCCGTCCTCGAGGTAGATCACCTCGTCGGCGAGCAGGATCGAGCCGCGGCGGTAGGCCACGACCACCACGGTGGCGGGCAGCCCGGCGTCAGCCAGCCCCCGCAGGATGGCGGACTCCACCGCCGGGTCCACCGCCGAGGTGGCGTCGTCGAGCACCAGCAGCCGGGGCCGGCGCACCAGCGCGCGGGCCAGGGCGATGCGCTGACGCTGACCACCGGAGAGGGTGGCGCCCCGCTCACCCACCGGCGTGTCGTAGCCGTGCTCGAGCGCGCGGATGAAGCCGTCGGCCTGCGCGAGGCGGGCGGCCGCCTCCACCTCGGCGTCGGAGACCTCGAGGCCGAGCGCGATGTTCTCGCGCACGGTGTCGTCGAACAGGAAGGCCTCCTGGAACACGATCGCGACGTGCGCGGTGAGCTGATCGCGGGCGAGGTCGGCCAGCTCGCGCCCATCGAAGGTGATGCGGCCCGAGTCGGGGTCGAACAGGCGGACCAGCAGCGAAGCGATCGTGGTCTTGCCCGACCCGGTCGAACCCACCAGCGCGACGGTGCGGCCCGGGTCGACGTCGAAGGTGACCGAACGCACCCCGCGGGCACGGTGCTCCCCGCCGTTGTCGCTCGGGGTCGGGGCCCGCAGGGTGCCCGACAGGTCCTCGCGGTCGGTGACCGGATGGTGGAAGCCGACCTCGCGCAGCGCCGTGGCCGCCCCGCCACGGCCGCCGCCGGAGCCCGGGCCGTAGGTGAGCTCGCCGGTGGCATCCAGCACCCGGCGCACCCGGTCCCAGCCCACCACCGCCCGGGGCAGCTCCCCGAGCAGCCAGCCGAACACCCGCATCGGCAGGGCGACGAGCCGGAACAGGTAGGCGAACAGCACCAGGTCACCGGGGGACAGTGCCCCATCGCGGACCCGCACGGCACCGACGAGCAGGACCAGCAGGATGCCGACGTTGGGCAGGGCCTCGATGACCGGGTCGAAGAAGGCCCGCAGCCGGCCGACCACGATCATCTTGTCGCGCAGGTCCTCGGACACCGCCTGGAAGCGCTGGGTCTCGGCGGCCTCACGTCCCATGGTCTTGACCACCAGGGCGGAGTCGAACGACTCGTGGGCGACCTCGGAGACGTCCGCCCGGGCCTGCTGGGCGACGGTGGCCGCGTGCCGCATGCGGCGCTGGTAGTACCAGTTGGCCAGCGCGAGCAGCGGGCCGACCGAGAATCCGATGGCGGCCAGCGCCGGGTCGGTCACGATCAGCAGCCCGCCGGTGACGACCAGCAGCAGGCTCGCCCCGATCGCCATCGGCAGCGGGGCGGCCACGAAGAACGCCGACTCGACGTCGGCGTTGGCGTTGGACAGCAACTCACCGGTGGGATGTCGTCGGTGCCAGGCCAGCGGCAGCTCGAGGTAGCGCCGGGTGACCTGGCGGCGGTACTGCGCCTGCAGCGAGAACTGGGCGAGGTAGGCACCCAGCCGCCGGCCGACCACCCCCACCGCCTTGAACGTCGCCACCGCCAGGATCGCGATCAGCGCGACGGTCATGACGCTCTGGTCGAGGCGCTGCCCGACGATCATGGGCAGGATCACCTCGTCGGTGACCCGGCCGAGCACCAGCGAGGCGGCCACGGTCATGGCGGCGTACAGCGACGCCCCGCCGATGCCCACGGCGAACGGCCCCTTGGCCGATCGCAGGGCCACCCCGATGACCGCCAGCCCACGGCGCATCAGCCCGTCGGAGGACGGGTCACGCGGGGTGGGGCGGGCGGAGACAGTCACCCGCCCGACGGTACCGACCGACCGCAAACGCTCAGCCCGACCAGATCCTGACCGTGCCACGTTGCTGCTTGGCGGCGTACATCGCCTCGTCGGCGGCGTGCAGCAGCGTCTCGGGGTCCTCGCCGTGCTCGGGCAGCAGCGCAAGCCCGATGCTGGCGCTGATCGACGCGGCGCCGGCCGACAACTCGTAGGGTGCGCCGAGCACCTCGATCACCCGCTCGGCGGTGCCCACGGCCGCCTCGGAACGGTCCAGGTCGCGCAGCAGCAGCGCGAACTCGTCGCCGGACATGCGCGCCACGCTGTCGCTCTCCCGCAGGCAGCCCCGCAGCCGCCCGGCGACCTCGACGAGCAGGGCGTCACCCGCCGGATGCCCCAGGGTGTCGTTGACCTGCTTGAACCGGTCGAGGTCGAGGAAGGCGACCGCCGCCGGCCGCCCGCTGCGCCGGACCTCGCGGATGGCCTGCTCGAGGCGGTCGCGGAACAGCGTGCGCCCGGCCAGACCGGTCAGGGCGTCGTGGGTCGCCTGGTGGCGGATCCGGGCCAGCAGCCGCAGGTTGGCCAGGGCGGTGGCTGCCTGCTCGGCGATGCTGCCCATAGTGCGCAGCAGCTGCTCCTCGGGGGGCGAGGGGGGGTCGTCGACCCACCAGCTGGCGACCAGCGCGCCGACGAACGCCTGCTGCACCACCAGCGGGCTGACCACCATCGCCCGGCCGTCGAAGCGCTCGAGGATGCCGCGCACGAACGGTTCGGGGTCCTCCCGGGTGAACAGCCGCGGGCGGTGATCCTCGCGCATCTGACCGAACACCTCGGCCGCCCCCATCGGCACCACCAGCTCCCCGACGGCGTCGCGGTGCACCCCGAAGCGGTGAGCGGCACGTACGACGAGGTGGTCGTGCTCCTCGTCGAGCAGCAGCAGCGAGGACCGCGAAGCGCCGACCACGGTGGGGACCGCCTCGACGACCCGCTCGGCGATCCCGACCTCGTCGCGCTGATGGGCGAGGTCGAGTCCGAGTGACAGCAGCGACTCGCTGACCGCGCCCCGCCGCTGAGCCTCGTCGAGCGCGGTGGCCGCATCCAGCGCGGTGGCGGCCAGTCGCGCGTAAACCTCGAGGTGCTCGCGCTCCGCGGGCAGGAAGCCGGTGCCGGCCGGCTGCTCGGCCAGCAGCCACCCGTAGGGTCGGCGCGCCGAGGCCACCGGTGCCAGCAGGGCCTCACCGTCGGCGGCGAACTGCTGCCCGCCCGCGGCGAGCAGGCGCTGTCCGACGCGGGTGCCCTCCGGCGAACCGAACCCCTGCCCATGGATCCGCTCGTGGCTCTCGAAGGGCAACCGCACGGCGAGCAGGTAGCGCTGGGCCCGTACCGCCGAGCTCGCGCGGTCCGCGATGTTGGCGAGCACCTGCTCGAGCCCCTCGGCGGAGACGAGGTCGTCGACGGAGCGCTCGAGATCGACCACCCGGCTGCGCAGCGCCTCGGCTTCGCTGCGCAGGCGGGGGTTGCCGCCGGGACGCAGGCGGGTGCGCAGGGGAGCCCGCCGTGACCAGGTCAGGTCGTAGGTGCACACCGGCGCACCGTCGGCCTGGCAGCCGTGCTCGATGATCCGCGCCGGGGCGAGCCCGAACAGCACCGGGACCTGGGAGAGGATGCCCCGGCCGTAGGCGCAGTCGGCCCGGTCGGGCGGATGGTCGTCGAGCACGCGGTAGGTCAGCCGGGCCGTGCGATCGCCGACGTGCACGGGCACGATGGTCGACACCGCGGAGAACTTCGCGTTGGCCCGGGCCGCGAGCTGGTAGACGCGCTTGGGCGACCCCAGCGCCGCCAGCGCCGCGCGCAGCGGACCCGGTTCGTTCGCGCGCAGGACCGATGACCCGATGTGCCAGGGCGCGTCGGGCTGGCCGGTGACGACCACCGCGGCGTGCAGCAGCGCGAGCCGCGTGCGGTAGGGCCACCAGCGGCCCTCGTCGACCAGTTCGTCGACCGTGGCGGACACGCGGGACTGATCGAGCAGCGCGGCGACGCCCCGCTCACCCGCGTGCTGCCGGACGTAGTCGATGATCAGCCGGAAGGTGATCCCGGCCGTCTCCCTGACCTCGGCGCCCACACCACTCCTGCCTGCGAGCTCTCCCTCTCCCACCGCCGCGCCCGCGGACGCGACGGTCTTGCGATGCAGCGTAGTGGCGCAAGCACTCGGCGCACGGATCGAGCTGGGTCGGTCAGTGCAGCTCGGTCACCAGCCCCCGCCCGTCGCACTGCTCGCAGGTGTGGCTGAACGACTCGATCAGCCCCTGGCTGACGTTCTTGCGCGTCATCTGCACCAGGCCGAGCCGCGAGACCTCCGAGACCCGGGTCTTGGTCCGATCGCGCAGCAGCTCGCGCTTGAGCCGGCGCACGACCTGGTCCTGGTTGGACTTGAGCAGCATGTCGATGAAGTCGATGATGATGATGCCGCCCATGTCGCGCAGCCGCAGCTGGCGCACGATCTCGTCGGCAGCCTCGAGGTTGGTCTTGAGCACGATCTCCTCGAGGTTGGTCTCCGCCCCTCCGGTGAACCGCCCGGTGTTGACGTCGATCACCTTCATCGCCTCGGTCGACTCGACGATCAGGTAGCCGCCGGAGGGCAGCCAGACCTTCTTGCCCATCGCCTTGCGCAGCTGCTCGGCGACGTCGTAGGCGTCGAACAGCGCAGGCAGCTCAGCCCGGCGGGTCCGGGCAGCCTCGAGGTCGAGGTCACCGGCGGCAGCCGCGGCGGACCGCCGCTGGTCGGCCTCGAGCGGCGGAGCGCCCACCGCCCTGGCGCGGGCGTCGGCGGTCGGCGCCCCGTAGAGCTCGACCTTGTCCATCAGCTCGGGCGCCACCTCGCCGAGGTAGCCACGCACCTGGTGGTAGAGCTCGTCGTCGTCGACGATGCAGCGCTCGAACTCGGGACCGAAGTTGTCGCGGATGACCTTGACCACCAGCGGTGGCTCCTCGTACACCGCGGTCAGCGCCTTGGCGCCGCTGGTGGCGGCCTCGACCCGCTCCCAGCGCGCGAGCAGGCGCTCGAGGTCGGCGCGCAACTGCTCGTCGGTCGCGCCCTCGGCCGCGGTGCGCACGATCACCCCGTGAGCGGCGGGCTTGACCTGCTTGACGACCCGCCGCAGGCGGTCGCGTTCCTGGTCGGTGAGCTTGCGCGAGATCCCGAACAGGTCCGCGCCGGGCGCCAGCACCATGTAGCGGCCGGCCAACGACAGATGCATCGTCAGCCGCGGCCCCTTGGAGCCCATCGGGTCCTTGGTGACCTGCACGAGGACCTTCTGGCCGGGCTTGAGCGCGTTCTCGATGCGCTCGTCGGCGCCTTCCTCGAGGTCGAGCTCGTCGTAGAGCACCTCGCCGGCGTACAGCACCCCGTTGCGCCCCTTGCCAATGTCGAGGAAGGCCGCCTCCATGCCGGGCAGCACGTTCTGGACCCGGGCCATGTAGATGTTGCCGACGTAGGTGACGTCGTCCTTGCGGGTCACGTAGTGCTCGACGACCGTGCGATCCTCGAGTACCGCGATCTGGGTGCGGTCATCGAGTGCGGTGACCAGCATCGTGCGCGGTGGCCCCTCGAGGATCGCCCGTCGCACCTCCTCGGGCACCCCACCGGGCCGCGACGCCATCCGTCCGCGGCCGTTGCCCGACCGCGGGGAGCGGTCTCCGCCGCCGCCGCCGGCGCCGCGCCGACCTCGC
>SKJO01000083.1 GCA_007121975.1 Nitriliruptoraceae bacterium
CTGCTGCTGCTCGGAGGCATGGTGGACCATGAGGTACACCGCGCCGGTGGTCAGCAGCGGGCAGAGCGAGAACGCCATGTTGGCGCTGGTGATCAACTCCTTGACCGCGAGCGCGACCAGCCCGGGGAAGTTGCCGCCACCGAGCTCGGCAGGGTGCTGCACGGCCCCCCAGCCGGCGTCGACGTACTGCTGGTAGGCGGCCTTGAACGGCTCGGGGGTCACCACCCCGTCACCCTCGATGTGGGAGCCCTGCACGTCTCCCTCACGGTTGGTGGGCGCGATCGCCTCGGCGGCGAAGCGACCGGCCTCCTCGAGCAGGCCGGTGACCAGCTCGGGGTCGGCATGGGCGAAGTCGTCGAGCGCGGCGAGCTCGGCGAGCGGGGTCACGTGTTCGTAGAGGAAGCGGAGGTCACGGAGCGGGGCGCGATAGGTAGTCATGGAACGCAGCGTAGTCACCATCGCGACCCGAACCGACCTTCAGATCAGCCGGTAGCATCCGCGCCCGACCGGCGGGCGGCGCCGGCGCCGAGCGTGAGAGCCTCACAGCGGGAGGTCGCGTGCCCCGCACCCCCAGGGACCCGGGCCGACGTCAGGTTCGTGTGCCCCGCCCCCTCAAGGCGATCGGGCGGGCCGTCGGCCTGCCGGTCAACGAGGTTCGGGCCTTCTGGCTGCAGGAGTCCGGCAGCATCCGGGCCGGTTCCACGGCGCTGAGCATCGGGCTCGGTGCGACGCTGATCGCCGGCATCGTGCTGGCCTCGGCCGAGGACCAACTCGAGGAGGTCCCCGGCCTGCTCGCGCTGATCCCGGCCGCGATCGGCATGCGCGGCTCGATCTTCGGCGCGCTGGGCTCGCGGCTGTCCACCGGCATCTTCACCGGGCAGTTCGAACCGAGCCTCGAGCGACGAAGCTACCTCGGCCGCCAGGTCGAGGCCTCGACGATCCTCAGCTTCGCGACCGCGACCCAGGCGGGCGTGCTGGCCTGGGGCATCAGCGTGGTGCTGGGCCTGTCCACCGTGCCGGTGCTCGAGCTGGTCGCGGTGTCGCTGATCGGCGGTCTGCTGTCCTCGGCGGTGCTGTTCGTGGTCGTGATCACCATGGCCCGACGCTCCTACAACCGGGGCTGGAGCATGGACGACGTCGGGGCGCCGGTGATCACCGCCACCGGCGACCTGGTCACGCTGCCCGCCCTGCTGCTCGCCACCCTGGTGCTGCGCGTGGAGTGGCTGGCGCTGGGCCTCGGAGGGCTGGGGCTGATCGTGGGCACGGTCGCGGTGGTGCTGGGCATCCGCGCCGCGGACCCGACCATCCGCCAGGTCGTGCGCGAGTCGCTGGTCGTGCTCACGATCGCGGTCACCATCGACGTGCTCGCCGGCGTGATCGTCGAGGCCCGCGCGGAGGCCTCCTTCGGGGCCGCGGCGCTCCTGGTGCTGCTGCCGCCGTTCATCGCCAACTGCGGGTCGCTGGGCGGGATCCTGTCGAGCCGCCTGGCCTCCAAGCTGCACGTGGGGCTGCTCGAGGCCCGGTTGCTGCCGGGCAAGATCGCGTTGCTCGACGTCTCGCTGACCGTGCTGCTGGCGATGCTGGCGTTCAGCGGCGTCGGGGTGGCCGGCTGGCTGGCCGCCACCATCGTGCCCGGAGTCGAGCCGCTGCCGCTGCTGGCGACCGTGAGCGTGACCCTGCTGGCCGGGCTGTTCGCGCTGCCGATCCTGGCATCGGTGGCCTACGCCGCCGCGGTCACCTCCTTCCGGTTCGGTTTCGACCCGGACAACCACGGCATCCCGATCGTCACGGCGACCATGGACCTGGCCGGGGTCCTGTGCCTGGTCGCCGCCATCACCATCCTGCAGCTGGGAGCCTGACCCATGCCCAAACGCAAGAGGACCGTCAAGGACCTGCTCGTCGGCGCCAAGGATGCCGCCGAGCTGATGGTCGACCTCGCCTACGCCGCCATCTTCTTCGGGGACGACGCCCTGGCCCGGGAGGTGCTCCGCCTCGAGGACGTGGTCGACGACCTGCTCGTCGACCTGCGCGCGGTGTGCATGATCGCGGCCCGGACCCGCGACGACGCCGATCAGCTCGCCGGGGTGCTGTCGATGGCGGTGTCGATCGAGGGCATCGCCGACGCCGCCGAGGACATGGCCCGGGTCGTGCTCAAGGACCTGGGCGTCCCCGGCGAGCTGCGCGACGACCTACGCCACGCCGAGGAGGTCACCGCCCGGGTCAAGATCCGGGCCGACAACCAACTCGCCGGCTCGAGCCTGCGCGACCTGGCGCTGCCGGCGCGCACCGGCATGTGGGTGATCGCGATCCGCCGGGACGTCGACTGGATCCACGGTCCGGACGCCGAGGAGGTGCTGCGCAAGCGCGACGTGCTGTTCCTGCAGGGGCCCCGGGAGGGGGTGGACATGGTCCGGGTACTGGCCGGCGGGGTCCCCCGTGAGCTGCCGCCCCCGACGTCCCAGGCGACCCTGTCCAACCTCGACCGGGCCGTGGACCTGATGATCGAGCTCAAGGACGTCTCCGAGGTGGCGGTGGGACTGGCCTACTCCGCGATCCTGCTGCGCGACGAGACGCTGGCCAGCGAGGTCAGCGCCATCGAGGACCGCTCCGACGACCTGTTCCATGCGCTCGAGGGTTGGGTGCTGCGCGCCGCCGCCGAGCTCGAGGACCCCGAGGAGCTGCGCGGCATGCTGCACCTGGCGGCCGCTGCCGAGCGCATCGTGGACTCGGCGCAGTCGATGACCCGCGTGATCGAGGAGGAGGTACCGCCCCACCCGATCATCGCCGCCGCCCTGTCGGAGGCCGAGGAGATCGTCGCCGAGGCGATCGTGGCACCGGGCAGCAAGGCAGAGAACCGCACACTGGGCGAGCTACGGGTCCAGACCGAGACCGGCGTGGAGGTGCTCGCCATCCAGCGGGCGGAGCGCTGGGGCTACCGGCCGCGCAAGACCTGGACGCTGCAGGCCGGTGACCGGCTGCTGGGCATCGGCCCGGAGGAGGGCGCGCCGATGCTGCGCAAGCTGACCGGCGACGTGCGCCCCGAGGGCGAGGAAGGCTGGGTCGAGCCCGAGGACGAGGACTGAGCCGAACGCTCCGACGGCCGCAGCGGCCGCTACAACTGCAGCCGGGCCAGCGGTGCCACCCGCCGACGCACCAGCAGACAGATGAGGATCGCTGCGGCCCCGACGGTGACCATCGACAGGCTCAGCGAGCGGGCGATCCCACCGGTGTCGAGCACCGCCGCGGCGATCAGGCCCCAGAACAGCGACCACGTGCCGTACAGCAGGATGAAGTTGCGGGCGGTGCGCCGCCAGCGGCGGGCGAGCTCGGGAGCGATGGCGCGGTGCAGCGGATCGTGGGGCAGACGCCGGGCCCACACGTCCATAGCGATGCTGTGCCGTTCGATCTGATCGAGCAGCCGCTCCCAGATCTGCTCCCAGAGCTCGTCGGTCCACTCGACCATCGCCGCCCCCCGGCGCTCAGGCGGTGCGCAGCGCGCTGAGCACGCCGTCGAGGTCCTTGCGGTAGCGGCCGAGCCGCGGCTGGTGCAGGACCGAGAGCGTGGCGCGGGGTCCATCGAGGCCAGGCCCACGGTTCTGCCCGGCACGCCCGACCCCGGGCCAGTCCAGCGACACGTGCCGCCACGCCTCGAGCACCGGAACGAGGTAGATCGGGGTGCCGTCGGGCAGTGACAGATCCTGGGTGATGCCGCTGGCGAGCAGCTGTTCGTGGACGTGGCGCAGCGCCGCCTCGGCGGCGGGCACATCGCCCGCGATGAGCCCGTAGAGCTCGAGGTCCGGGACGTCGAAGCGGGCGGCGCCGTGTGTGTGCACCCACCAGGTGCCCTCGCCCTGCGACGCCACGGCGATGGCATCGGCGGACTCGACCGCACCGATCGCCACCCGGTTCATCCACGCCAGGTCCCGCGCGCACCTCGCGGAGAGGTCGCGCAGCCCGGTCACCCGACCGCGCAGCTGGCGGGACAGGGCCTGCAGCAGCTGGGCCTGGCGTTGCATGCCCAGCTCGTAGCCATCCGAACCGAGGTAGGTCTCGGTGCGCAGCAGCACCTCGCCGTCCTCGCTGAGCTGGCGCACCACGCCCTTCTGCATGCGGCCGCCCCAGTTGACCTCCTGGGCGAGCGCCCCTTCGCCGCGCACCGGCGCGGCCCGGTCGAGATCGCCGGCGTCCACCGCTGCGCGCACGACCTCGCCCACGTCGTCGAGGCGCGCATCGAGCACCAGGGCGATCTGGGAGGTATAGCGGTCGGCCACGGCAGCGATCCTGGTCGTCGACGGGAGTGACGGGGACGTCCTGGAGGTACGAGGCCGCCGCCCCCCGTGTCCGGGTCTGTCGGGGTCGACGACCTCGACGGGTGGGCTAGACCCCGAGTTCGCGCGCGATCAGCAGGCGCTGCACCTCGCTGGTGCCCTCACCGATCTCGAGGATCTTGCAGTCCTGGTAGAAGCGGCCGACCCGGGTCTCGGTGGTGAAGCCCATGCCGCCGAAGATCTGGGTCGCCTCACGGGCGGCGGTCACCGCCTGCTCCGAGGAGTACAGCTTGGCGATCGAGGCCTCCCGCTTGTAGGGCAGCCCCTGCTGCTTGCGCCAGCAGGCGTAGTAGGTCATCTGCCGGGCGGTCTGGGCCGCCACCTCGAGGTCGGCGATCTTGAAGGCCACCGCCTGGTTCGCGCCGATCGGCCGTCCGAAGGCCTCCCGCTCCCCGGCATAGCGCACACACTCGTCGATGCAGCCCTGGATCAGTCCCACGGCCAGCGCCGAGATCGCGATCCGACCGTCGTCGAGGGTCTTGAGGAACTGGCGGAAGCCGGCCCCGCGCTCCCCGAGGGTGTTGCTGACCGGGACCCGCACGCCGTCGAAGGACAGCTCGCGGGTGTCGGAGGCGTGCCAGCCCACCTTGCGGTACGGCGGCGCGACCGAGAACCCCGGCGTGTCGGTGGGCACGATGATGGCGGTCATCTCGGCCGGGCCGGTCATCGCGGTCACGGTCACCAGGCTGGTGATCTCGGTGCCGGCGTTGGTGATGAACTGCTTGCCGCCGTCGATCACCCACTCGTCGCCGTCGAGCACGGCGCGGGTCCGGGTCGCGCCGAACACGTCGGTGCCCCCGCCCGACTCGGTCAACCCGAAGCCTCCGAGCTTCTCGCCACGGGCCAGTTCGGGCAGCCAGCGCTCCTTCTGCTCCTCGGTGCCGAACTCCGCGATCGGTGCGGCGCCGAGCCCGACTCCGGCTTCGAGGGTGATCCCGACCGACTGGTCGACCCGACCGAGCTCCTCGATCGCCAGGCACAGCGTGAGGTAGTCGCCACCCATACCACCGTGGCGTTCCTCGAACGGGATGCCGAACAACCCCATCTCGCCCATCTGCTGCACGATCTCGAGCGGGAATCGGCCCGCGGCGTTGAACTCGTCGGCGGCGGGGGCGACGACCTCGTCGGCGAAGGCAGCGACGACCTTGCGAAACTCCTCCTGCTCCGGGCTGAGTCCGTACGGCGACGACGGCATGCGTGTCCTCCCTGGCTCGCCCGGGGACGGGCGCTGGATCGGCGGTGGCAGCGGACCACTCCCTGGGCCGCAGGCGGCAGCCTACGTCGCCGGTCTCAGATGATGCACGTCGCCGGCAGCCACGCTCTGCCGACGCCCAGCCACCTCGACCACCAGCGCCCCGTCGGTGGCGAGGTCGACCGCGCGGCCGCGCAGCACGCCGCCGTCGGGCCGCGCCACCTCGACCTCACGGCCCAGCGTCGAGCAGGCCCGCCGGTAGCGCTCGCGCAGCGTGGAGCCCTCGTCGCGCAGCCGGGCGTCGAGACCGCCGAGCACGTCGGCGAGCAGCGCGAAGCGATCCACGTCGCCGTGAACGGCTTCGGCCACGCTGGTCCAGGCGGTCGCCTCGTCGAGGCGTGGCACCCCGCGCCAGTCGACGTTGATGCCGATGCCGATCACCAGCACCGCCCGGTCGTCGAGGTGGTGATGCTCGACGAGGATGCCCACACACTTGCGCTCGGCGCCGTCGACCACGGCGAGCACGTCGTTGGGCCACTTGAGCGCGACCTCGACGCCTCGGGCGCGCAGGGCGTCGGCCACCGCCACCCCGGCCGCCAGCGGGACCAGGCCCACGGCGCCGCCGAGCGGACGGCTGCCTGCCACCTCGACGGTGGCGCTGATCGCCAGGGACACCCCACCGGTCGGTGCGTCCTGCCACCGGCGTCCGATCCGGCCCCGGCCGGTGCGCTGGCGGTCGGCGGTGACCACCAGCCCGGGTGGGGTGCCGGCGCGCAGGGCATCGAGCGCGACGTCGTTGGTCGAACCCACCTCGGCGAGGTGCTGCCAGGTGTGCCAGCGGGCCGGGCCCTCGAGCAGTGCCGCCAAGCGGGGATGAGCATCGGACGGGGTGGACATGCCACTTCCTCGGATCGCGCGGATCGGCAGCAGCCTGCGGACGCGCCGAGGCTAGGATGCCGCAGGCACGCCGACGACATCGAAAGGTGCGTTCGTGGCCGAGACCACGCAGGACAAGCTCGCGGAGTTGCAACGGCGCCAGGCGGAAGCGTCCGCAGGCGGGGGCGAGACCGCGATCGCCCGCCAGCACGACCGCGGGAAGCTCACCGCGCGCGAGCGCATCGACCTGCTCGTCGACGAGGGGTCGTTCGTCGAGACCGACGCATTCGCGGTGCACCGCGCGACCGGGTTCGGCCTCGAGGACAAGAAGATCCTCGGCGACGGCGTGGTGACCGGACACGGCACCATCGACGGTCGCCCCGTGTGCGTGTTCAGCCAGGACTTCACCGCGTTCGGTGGCTCG
The DNA here is from genome assembly GCA_007121975.1 of Nitriliruptoraceae bacterium. GTDB lineage: Bacteria > Actinomycetota > Nitriliruptoria > Nitriliruptorales > Nitriliruptoraceae > SKJO01. The sequence continues at coordinate 6,821 of SKJO01000083.1, forward strand.
CTCGGGGAGGTGTTCGCCGCCAAGGTCGTCAAGATCATGGATCTTGCCGAGCGCATGGGCGTTCCCGTGATCGGGCTGAACGACTCCGGCGGCGCCCGGATCCAGGAGGGCGTGGTCAGCCTCGGCGGGTACGGCGAGATCTTCCTGCGCAACGTGCGGACCTCGGGCGTGATCCCCCAGATCAGCGCGATCATGGGTCCCTGCGCCGGAGGCGCGGTGTACTCGCCGGCCATCACCGACTTCGTGTTCATGGTCAAGGACACCTCGCACATGTTCATCAC
>SKJO01000239.1 GCA_007121975.1 Nitriliruptoraceae bacterium
CCGAGTGCGATCAGCGCCGCGAGCCGACGGTGCTCGGCACGGGTCGCGCTCAGCGTGACCTCGCCCCCGCCCTGCACGAGCCCCGCGAGCGCGACGGCGAAGCCCACGGCACCCGCCCCGCTGCCCTGGGAGATGCTGCGCCCGACCGCGAATCCCTGGTCGCTGAGGTCCTCGGCGGCGATCGTGCGCACCCGCGCCCCGCCGGTCGCCGGGCCGCACAAGCGCCACAGCCGGTGGTCGTGGGTGACCAGTACCGCCTCCACGACCCAGGCGGCCCGCAGATAGGCGGCGAGGATCGCCACCGACGCCGCGGGCACCGCGCCGGGTTCGGCCACCTCGATCGTGGCGAGCGTGGCGGTGTCCGGTCCGACGCCGGGGACTTCGAGGTGCAGCCGTGGCTGTGCCACGGTGTCGTCCAGACCGTCCAGGGCCGCGCGCGCGGCCGACACCAGTCCGGGGGCGTCCTGGTGCGCGCGAGCCTGGCGCGGCAGGGCGACCAGTGCCGTGAGCGCGGTGGCGAGCTGGTCGGCTGTGGCCAGGTGCTCCTCGACCACCCGACCGGCCGCCTGGAGCTCGCGCTTGGCCGCGTCGGGATCTCCGCGGTCCAGCTCGCGGGTCGCCAGCGCGTGGTGCCCGGCCAGACGCGACAGCGGCGAGCGCAGGGCGTGCGAGACCTGGAACCCGGTCGCTTCGAGCAGGGTGGACGTCAGGGGCGCATCGGGCACGGCGGGCGCCCAGGGCTCCGCGGTCACCACCGACCCGTCAGCGGCGGCCGGCAGGATGATCTGCCACAGCCCGCCGTCGGTCGTGCGCACCGCGGCCACGGGCCCCGGCACCTGATCGCGTACGCGACGCCGCACCCACCTGCTCAGGGCGGGATCCGGCCAGCCTGCGGCGGACGCACCGACGGGCGACGAGGCCGGCTGCCAGTCCACCTCGCCGTCGACGATCCTGCCGACGTCGAACGTGGCAGGAAGGGTCATCCCGCGCGGGGCCGGCTCGAGAGCACGTCACGCAGCACGGCGCCGATCTCCCCGATGACCAGCGGTTTGCCCAGCACCGTGAGGTTGCGACGGGCCGCCTCCTCGTCGATCCCGGGATCCCGACCGGCGGTGACCAGGACCAGACGTGGCACCTCGAAGCCGGCCAGGTCCGCGATACGGTCGGCCAGCTCGAAGCCGTCGAGCCCCGGCATGATGACGTCGCAGAAGACCACGGCCGGGCGCAGCCGCCCCAGGGTGATCAGCGCCCGCATGGCATCGGATTCGGCGGTGACGACCACCGGAGTGCCCAGCACCGCACCGGCATCGGCGACCAGCGCTTCGAGCATCCGCAGGTCGGTCGGGTCGTCGTCCACGACCAGCACCTTGAGGCCGGCGTCGTCCTCGGCGAACTCGGCAGCCATCTGCTCGAGTCGCCGGCGGTGCCGGGGCTGTGGCTCGCTGCGCCCCGCCTCCCAGGCGTTGACGGTGCTGAACGAGACGCCCAGACGTCGGGCGAGCTCCTCCTGCGTGGTGCGCGATCGGGTCCGAAGCTCGGCCACGAGCTGCGAGGTCGGTCGGTCGGTACGTCCCATCCGGACTCCAGGCGTTCGGCACCGGGTCGCTGGCCCCCGGTCGGCGAGCCCCCCTTCTACCACGTCACGCCGGTTGCCGGCACCCATCTGTGCGCGCCGGGCGGCCACGCAGGGGAGTGCAGATTGCGCGCAGAGTGAGGACTCTGGCGTTCATGTCGGAAACGAGTTGCATGAACGCACAGAGAAGCCTATGGTTTCGTCACCGTCGCTGAGTGGCCTTCCCCCGGGCCGAAGCGACGAACAGGGCGGCCCCGGCATCCGCTTCCCCCGCGGATGCCCGGGCCGCCCTTCTCGTGGCGTCTCACGGCGCGCCGCGCCGGTCGACGGCGTCCCGCAGGGCCGCGGCCAACTGCTGCCGGGAGTAGGGTTTGGCCAGGAACCCGGACATCCCGGCGCCCAGACACTGGCGCACGTGGGCCTGCATCGCGTTGGCGGTGAGCGCGATGATCGGCACCCCCGGGGTGCCCGCCTCCTCGGCACGGATCGCCTCGGTCGCTTCGATGCCGTCCATCACCGGCAGCTCGCAGTCCATCAGCACCGCGTCGTAGCGACGCTGCCGACAGGCCTGCACGGCGGCCTCGCCGTCGGCGACCTCGTCGGTCTGGCAGCCGAGGTCGCCGAGGTGGGCCAGCGCCAGCGCCCGGTTGGTCGGATGGTCCTCGACCAGCAGCACGCGCAGTCCCGGCGGCAGGGCAGCCGGCGGAGCCTCGCTCGCGGCGTCGGGGTCGTCACCTGCGGGCTCGACGGCGGGCAGCGGCAGTTCGATCCAGAACGTCGATCCCCGGCCCGGGGCGCTCTCGGCGCCGACGCGTCCGTGCATGAGGCTGGCGAGCTCCCGCACGATCGACAGCCCCAGACCGCTTCCTCCGGCACCTCGGGCCCGGGTGACGGGGAGTTGCTCGAAGCGCTCGAACATCCGCTCGAGGTCGGCCGGGTCGATGCCCACGCCGCTGTCGACGACCTCCAGGCGGACGCCGGACGGCTCCAGGGGGCGGGCCCGGATCTCGATCCCCCCGTGCTCGGTGAACCGCACCGCGTTGTGCAGCAGGTTGGTCAGCATCTGCTGCAGCCGGACCGGATCGGCCCGCACGATGGTCGGGAGGGCGGGGTCGAGCACCGTGCGCAGCGTGAGGCCGCGTTCATCGGTGAGGGGCCGGGCAAGATCGGTCACCTCCGTGAGCAACGCACCGATCGCCACCTCGACCGGCTCGAGTTGCATGCGGCCGGCCTCGATGCGGGCGAGGTCGAGCAGTCCGTCGAGCAGGCTCAGCAGGGTGCGTCCCGAGCGCTGCACCGTGCGGGCGTACCCGCGCTGCGTCGCGTCGAGCGGACTTGCGAGCAGCAGTTCGGCCATCCCCAGCACGCCGTTGAGCGGGGTGCGGATCTCGTGGCTGATCGTGGCCAGGAACCGGCTCTTGGCCTGGTTGGCCTCCTCGGCCGCCTGCTTGGCCTCGAGCAGTTCCTGCTCCGAGCGCCGCTGCTCGGTCACGTCGATCAGTGTGCCGACCAGCCCGACGCTCCGGCCCCGGGCGTCGCGGTCCACCCGATGCAGCGCATCCACCCACACCACCTCGCCGGTGCGGGTCAGCAGCCGGATCCGGTGGCGGGAGGCGGTGGCCTCGCCGGCCAGCAGTGCCGCGCGGTGGGCGGCCTGCCCGGCCCGGTCCTCGGGGTGCAGGAAGGCGAGCGACGGCTGCCCGAGCGCCTCATCGAGCGGGACCGCCGTCAGATCGGTGAAGGCCGGGTTGAGGTAGGTCCACCTGCCGTCGAGATCGGTGCGGAAGGTCACCTCCGAGATGCTGGCCAGGATCGTGCGGTGATCGCGCTCGCTGGCTTCGAGCGCCAGTTCGGCCCGGCGCCGTGCCAGGGCACCGGCGATCGTCTCCGCCCCCGCGCGCAGGATCGCCGCATCCCGGTCGGTCCAGTCCGCGCCGCCTCGCACGGTGTCCAGGGACAGGTAGCCCTCCAACCGCCCGGCCACCAGCAGCGGCAGCGCGAGGGCGGAGCGCACCCCCTGCGAGCCCAGCACTTCGCGCTCGACCCGGGCGTCGTCGGGCAGGTCGGCGACCTCGGGGATCACCACGGCGCGCCCCGATCGCAGCCGGTCGAACCACCACGGGTAGGCGTCGAGCCGGCGCCGACCGGTGGGCCGCTCGCGCGTGGAGCCCGGAGCGGTCCACACCCGGGTCTCGGTGACGGTGACCTCGTCATCGTCGAGCAGCACCAGGTGCCCCCGATCGGCGCCGCACAGCCGGGCGAGGTCCTCGAGCGCGGCGTCCACCGCCGCCGGGAAGCGTCCGGCACCCACGAAGCGCGACGACACCTCGGCGATGGTGGCCTCGGCTTCGAGTTGGCGGCGTGCCGCAGCCTCCGCGCGCAACCGCGGGGTGAGGTCGGTGAGCGTGCCCACCGCCCGCCGGGCGCGGCCCGCACCGTCGCGGCCGAGCACGCCGCGAAGCAGCACGGGGACGACGTGCTCGCCGGGGTCCTGGAACCGGAACTCGAGTTCGAAGGCGGTCACCCCCGGGTCGCGCAGCCGCTCGTTGAACGCCGAGCGGATGCGTTCTCGATCCCCGGGGTGCACCAGTTCCTTCCAGGTCCCGAGCCGGGCCGGGACCCGCCACAGGTCCTCACCGACCGGTTGCTCGTCGGGATCGTGGCCGACGAACCGCCACCACACCGGGGAGTGCAGCACCTCACCGGTGTCGAGGTCCCAGTCCCACACGGCCTCACCGGTCGTGCTCAGCGCCAACGACAAGCGCTCCTCGGCCTGCTCGGCGGCGAGCTTGGCCGCGATCAGTGCCGCCTCGCGGTCTCGCCGGTCGAGCGCGTTGGTGAACAACTCGGCGAGCACCTGCAGCAGCGCGCGCTCGTCGCTGGTCCACACCTTGGGGGCGCGCACCGCGTCCAGTCCCACGAACCCGAGGCAGCCGCCGTCGAGCAGCAGCGGGAGGGCGAGCAGGCTGTGGATTCCCTGCGGTTCGAGGGTGGCCCGCACCCGGCTGTCGGGCGGGAGGTCGGCGACCAGTGGGATGTGCACCGCCTCCCCGCGCAGGTGCGGTTCGGTCCAGTCGGTGACGGCCGTGAGCGGCACCTGCTGGAGATGGTCGATCATCGGTTCGATGTCCGCCGCGCACCACTCATGGGTGTTGCTGGTGGTGCCTGCCGCGAAGTCGTAGAGGAACAGGTAGGTCCGGTCCACGCCGGTGAAGCGGCCCACCATCGCCAGCGCCCGGTCGATGGAGCGGTCCAACTCGTCGAGCGGTGCGTTGACGAAGCCGACCGCCAGCGCCATCACCAGCCGCTCGAAGCCTCCCGGGTCGGTGGGTTCCGGGGACATCGCGACCTCCCTGGCTACTGCCCGCTCCCCGCGGTGACGGCGCGCGGTGCCACCGTAGCGGCCGCGGTCCTCCGAGCGGCCAGCGCGGGATCGGCGCACGTTAGGCTGCGGCCCGCCGCTTGCCGACCGTTGCCGCTGCCGCCCCGCCTGCGAGGTCCAGGATGTCCGAGAGTCCCGTGCTGGTCACCGGCGCCGCCGGCTTCATCGGCTCCAACCTCGTGCGGCGGCTGCTCGAGGACGGCCACCGCGTGATCGGCGTCGACGACCTGTCGACCGGATCGCTGCGCAACCTCGCCGAGGTCCGTGAGCAGCACGCCGGACGGTTCGAGTTCGACCGACTCGACATCCGTCAGGGCGGACTCACCCCGCTGCTCGAACGGCGGCGACCCGAGGTCGTGCACCACCTCGCCGCGCAGGTCGATGTCCGCGTGAGCGTCGAGGACCCCGTGCACGACGCGTCGGTCAACCTGCTCGGCACGTTGCAGGTGCTCGAAGCGGCCCGTCGAAGCGGGGTGCGCAAGGTCGTCTACGCGAGCTCGGTCGGCTCCTACGGCGACACGCCCGAGACCGTCCTGCCCATCGACGAAAGGTTCGACGCGCCGGCACTGTCGCCCTATGGCGCGTCCAAGCGGGTCGTGCTCGACTACCTGCGCACCTACGAGCAGCTCTACGGCCTGGCGTTCACGGCGCTGACGCTGGCCAACGTCTACGGGCCGCACCAGACCACCTCCGGTGAGGGCGGGGTCGTGGCGACCTTCGCCGGACGGATGCTGGCGGGCGCGCCGTGCACGATCTACGGCGACGGGAGTCAGACCCGCGACCTCGTCTACGTCGACGACGTCGTGCACGCCTTCGTGCTGGCCGGCGGCCGGGCCGACGGCCAGCGGCTGATGATCGGAACGGGGCAGCGCACCTCGGTGCTGACCCTCTACCGCGCTCTGGCCGCCGCGACCGGCTACCCGCACGAGCCGGTGTTCGCCCCGGCCCGCCCGGGCGAGATCCTGCACAGCAGCGTGGACGCCCGGGCGGCGGGTCGTGAGCTGGGCTGGAAGCCGTGGACGACCTTGGAGGAGGGGCTGGCCGCCACCCTTGGGTGGGCTGCGGCTGCGCACGGCGGCTGAAGCGGTGGCCGGCCGGCGTTCCGCGCAGTCGTTGCACGTCCTCGGCTAGGCTGGCGAGTTGCGGGGGGTCACCCCGTCGTGTGCGAGGAGATCGAGCATGTCGTACGCCCAGGAGGTCGGTGAGCGGCTCCGGCGCGTGCGCTCCGAGCGCGGGTTCTCCCTCCAGGACGTCGAACGGCTCTCGGAGGGGCGCTGGAAGGCGGCGGTGATCGGCTCCTACGAGCGCGGTGACCGCAACATCAGCGCCACCCGCCTGCTGGAGCTGGCCGAGTTCTACGAGGTCCCGGCCTCCGAGGTTCTGCCGGGTGATGGCTCGGCGCGCCGCTCGGAGGACAGCGGGGCGATCATCCTCGACCTCGAGCAGCTCGAGTCGGCCGGGGATCCTTACCAGGGCGTGCGGCGGTACTGCGAATCGATCCAGCTCCAGCGCGGCGACTACAACCGACGGGTGCTCTCGATCCGCGGTGAGGACCTTCGGGCGCTGGCGGTCATCGCCGACACCAGCCCCGACGCCCTGGTCGAGGAGCTGCGCCGCGCCGGGATCATCGCCCCGGACTGAGCCCGGCCCGATGCGTGGGCCTCTCGGCCCCGTCCGGGCCTATCGGCCCTGTCCGGGACCGACCTTTGGGGTGAGAGTTGGACGTACGACCCCGAAAGTGCGCGGGTCCCGTCGCCGACGGGTCCCGGACGCGGTCGGTCGGGCGTCGTCGAGGACACCATGGGTTCCCGTGGCCGGCGGTTCCTGGCGTTGCTGCTCACCACGGCGCTGCTGCTCCCGGCGCTGCCCGTGCGGGCAGACGAGCAGCCCGATCAGCGGGAGACCGACGCCGCCCCGGGCTTCGATGACCTGCTGGTCACGCCCGAGGCTCTGGAGCCGGGCTGCGAGCAACCTCCCTGCGGGCCTGCCGAGGTCGTCTCGGCCGGTTCCGGCGGCTTCGTTGCGCTCACGCCGGCGCTGCTGGCCGTACCGGCGTCGCTCGCGCCCGGCGTCATCGAGGTTCCCGTCGCCGGCGTGGCCGGTGTCCCCGAGGCGCCCGAGGCCGGCACGATCG
>SKJO01000323.1 GCA_007121975.1 Nitriliruptoraceae bacterium
CCTCCGCCCCGTCGGCCGCGGCGAGTTGCGTGGCGAGCACGTCCGACGTGGTCGCCCCGTCGACGGCGACGCTGGCCACCACGGTCTCGCGGCCATCCGCAGCGTGCAGCGCCCGACCGATGCGGCGCGCAAGACCGAGCTCGGCGTCCCCGAGGCCGTGCCCGGCCGCGGCCGAGTCGCCGAGCACCACCACCCGACGCACCGCGGGCGGTGCGGTCTCGCCGATCGCGGGCAGGTGGAGGTCGTGCGCCAGCGGCGCCACCCTCGCACCGCGCCGGGTGAGCCGCCGGACCTGACGGCGCGTGCGCCGCAGCACCACCCCGACGGCCAGCAGCACCGGCGCGAGCGCAAGTGCCGTGGAAGCCGTACGGTCCTCTGGCCGTCGACGAACGAGCACGGTCAACCTCCCGTCGGGGGCGGGGGTGCGGCCCCACCAGCAGCGCACCGGGCAGCGTAGGACGCGCCCGGCCACGACGAGGAGCACGACCGGTGCGAGCACATGGCGGTATGCCGCTGCGCCCGATGGGCGATCCCGACGAGCTCAAGGCCCGCCACTTCGACCGCACGGTCACCCGCCGGGCCTGGGGGCTGACCCGGGCCTACCGCCGCCGGCTGGTGGGCTTCCTGCTGCTGATCGTGGTTTCCGCGGTGCTCTCGGCCGCTCCCCCGCTGGTGATCCGGCAGGTCATCGACGTGGCGATCCCAACCGCGGACCGCGGGCTGCTCGGCCTGCTGTTCGGCGCCCTGGTGGGCGTCGGGGTCGCGGTGGCCGCGATCTCGATGGTGGAGCGGTGGCTGTCAGCCTCGATCGGTGAGGGGCTGATCCTCGACCTGCGCACGATGCTCTACCACCACGTGCACACCCTGCCGATCGCGTTCTTCACCCGCACCCAGACCGGCGCGTTGATCACCCGACTCAACAACGACGTCATCGGGGCGCAGCGGGCGCTGACCGGCACGCTCGGCGGGATCGTCGACAACCTCATCGGCGTCACCGTGACGCTCACCGCCATGCTGCTGCTCGAGTGGCGGGTGACGCTGATCGCGGTCGCGCTGCTGCCGCTGTTCATCGTGCCCGCCCGCATCGTCGGCCGCCGGCTGCAGGCCCTGTCCCGCGAGTCGATGGGCCTCAACGCCGAGATGAACAGCGTGATGACCGAGCGCTTCCACGTCGCCGGCGCCCTGCTGGTCAAGCTCTTCGGCCGCGTCGAGCGCGAGACCACCGGCTTCCACGACCGTGCCGAGCGGGTGGCCGCCATCGGCGTCAAGCAGGCGATCACGGGCCGGGCGCTGTTCGCGTCGCTGGGCCTGGTCGGTGCGCTGGCCACGGCGCTGGTCTACCTGGTCGGTGGACTGATCGTGATCGACCGGCCCGACGTGCAGGTCGGCACCGTGGTCGCACTCGGACTGTACGTCACCCAGCTGTACGGACCGCTGGCACAGCTGTCCAACGCCCGCGTGGACCTGATGACCGCGCTGGTCAGCTTCGAGCGGGTCTTCGAGGTGCTGGACCTGCCCCGGGCCATCGACGAGCGTCCCGACGCCCACACGCTGACCGAGCCGCGCGGGCACGTGCGCTTCGAGCAGGTGTCGTTCCGCTACCCCGCCGCCACCGGCTCGACCCTCGAGTCGCTCGAGGGGCCCCGCTCCGAGCACGGCGGCGACGCATCCGCCTGGATCCTGCGCGACATCGACCTCGACCTTCGCCCAGGCACCATGACCGCACTGGTGGGACCTTCGGGGGCGGGCAAGTCCACGCTGTCCTCCCTGGTGCCCCGGCTCTACGACGTCACCGAGGGTCGGGTCACCGTCGACGGGCACGACGTGCGGGAGCTGACCCTGGGCAGCATCGCGGATGCGGTGGGCGTGGTCAGCCAGGACGCGCACCTGTTCCACGACTCGATCGCCGCCAACCTGCGCTACGCCAAGCCGGGAGCCAGCGACGAGGAACTGGTGCGGGCCGCGACCGCCGCGCGCATCCACCACGTCGTCGAGCGGCTACCCGACGGCTACGACACCATCGTCGGTGAGCGCGGCTACCGGTTCTCCGGCGGCGAGAAGCAGCGACTGTCCATCGCCCGCGTCCTGCTCAAGAACCCGGCGATCGTGGTGCTCGACGAGGCCACCGCCCACCTCGACACCGAGTCCGAACGGCTGGTACAGGCCGCCCTGCGCGAGACGCTGCGCGGCCGCACGAGCCTGGTCATCGCCCACCGGCTGTCGACCGTGATCGACGCCGATGAGATCGTCGTGCTCGATCAGGGCCAGATCGTGGAGCGCGGCACCCACGCCGAGCTGGTCGCGGCCAACGGGCTGTACGCCGAGTTGGCGCGCACCCAGCTCAGCACTCCGGTCACCAGCGCCTGATCACGGCTCGGGCTTCGGCTCCGGAGAGGGCTCGGGCTCCGGCGTCGGCTCGGGCTCGTGGGTCGGCTCGGGCGTCGGCTCCGGCTCCGGAGAGGGCTCGGGCTCCGGCTCGGGCGTCGGCTCGGGCTCCGGAGAGGGCTCGGGCTCCGGCGTCGGCGCGACCGGGACCTCCGAGGCCGGCGCCGCATCATCAGGAGTCGCCACCGGTTCCACCGGCGGCGCGGTTGGCTCCGGCGGCGCGGTTGGCTCCGGCGGCGTGGCCGCCGTGATCGCCGGCTCCTCGTCCTCGCCCTCCTCCGACAGCCGTCGCTTGGTCTCGCCCGAGGCCCACTCGAGGGCCTTGTGGTGTCGGTCGTCGGGAGTGATCCCGGCCGCGACCATGGTGTCGAAGAGTTCCTTGGCCGGCGCGTGCTGACCCTTCTTGGCATACGCCCACAGCAGTTCGCGGTAGGTGGCCTCGTCCACGGGGACCTCGCGCTGTTGAAGCGCCACGATCAGTTCGCGGGCGGTGTCGAGCCGGCCGGCCTTGAGCAGACCCCGCAGCAGCTTGCCGGCATCCGCGCTGGCCGGCGCCATGCCCTGGGCCAGCAGGTGCTGCAGCAGTTCGAGCGCGTCGTCGGGCCGCTTGGCGGCCACCAGCGCGGTGAGCAGCGAACCGTAGTGACGCCCGTGGGTCAGGGTGCCCGACACCCGCAGGCGTTCGAGGCGTTCCCGCGCCTCATCGAGGCGCTTGGCGCGTACCAGGTGCTCGACCAGGTCCCGGGCGGCGCGCCGGTCGGCGGGGACACCGCCGGCGACACAGTCGTCGAACAGGTGCAACGCGACATCGAGCTCGCCGGCCTTGAGGTGGCGGCCGAGCACGTCGGCGAGCTTCTGGGGCGGCACCGGGACCCCGAGGATCAGCATCCAGTCGATGACGCCGCTGGCCGCCCGGAAGGATCCGCTGGCCAGACTGACGTCGATGAGCCCCTCGAGGTTCTCACCGGTCGGGATGCGACCGTCGGCCGCCAGCCCCAGCGCGTCCTGCCAGGCTCCGGCGGCATCGCCGGCCGCGATGCGGGCGCGCAGCACCGCGTTGCGGTGGAAGCTGGTCGGCTCGGTCCCACCCGCGCGCATCGACACCAGGGCCTGCTCGGCCGCCGCGGCGTCGCCCGCCCGGGCGTGGGCGAGCAGCAGGTCGGTGTGCACGTCCCCGGGGAAGCGCACGCCGGCGGCGGTGAGCCGCTCGAGCAGGTCGATGGCCCGCGCCGCATGTCCGGCGCGCGCGATCATCGAGACCAACTCGGTCGCCAGGGACGGGGCGGGCGCGCGCCCGACCTCCAGCATCAGGTCCACGACCGCCCGGGTGTCCTTGATCGCCCGGCGCGCGAGGCAGTCGCGCAGCATGCGCTCGTAGTCCGCGTCCGCGGCCGCCTGCCCGCGCTGGGACATCTGGCGCACGATCGCCCGCGCCGCCGGGAACCGGCCGGCGGCCAGGTACAGCCCGAGCACGCCAGGTGCGCGACGCTCATCGGGCTGCTGTCCCTGCCCGTGGAGTTCGTCGAGCAGCGCGAGCGCCTCCTCGGTGCGCCCGGCACGCCCGGTGGCCAGCGCGACGTCCCAGCGAACCTCGGGGTCGGCCTCGATCCCCGCAGCCTGCATCTGCGCGAGGATGTCCTGCGCACCTGCCAGGTCGCGACCGTCGAGGTGGGCCGTGAGCAGGACGCGGTAGTGGGGTTCGGCGATCTCCTCGCCGCGCTGCCGCATCGAGGCGAACACCTGCTGCATCATGCGCAGGTCGCCGGTGAATCGCCGCAGTGCTTCGAGGTAGCGGTCGTCGGTCACGATGGCCTCCTCCCCCGGTCCGGGCCCGCCGCGCCCTGAAGGGGCCGACGACAGGTGGTCCTCGCGGGTCGCGCACTCACCCACGTGCGCCGTGTCCGACCGACCCTCGGCCGGACCCTGAACGCTAGCGGCTCGCCGGCCCGATCGTGACGGTCGGGCCACGCGCCGGGTCGGCCACGCTACGGTCGCGCCCCACCAGACCACGGAGCCCTCCCCCGTGTCGACGCGCGAACTCGTCGTGCTCGGCACCTCCAGCCAGGTGCCCACCCGCACCCGTGCCCACCATGGTGCCCTGCTGCGCTTCGACGGGCTCGGCCTGCTGCTCGACCCCGGTGAGGGCACCCAGCGTCAGCTGATGCTGGCCGGGGTGTCGTCCGCATCGATCGACGCGGTGTTCATCACGCACGCCCACGGCGATCACTGCCTGGGCCTGCCCGGGGTGCTGCAGCGCCGGTCCCTGGACGACGTGCGCCGACCGATCGAGGTCCACCATCCGCACGCGGCCGCGCCCTACCTGGCCCGCCTCCGCCACGCGTCGGCCTACCAGGACGTGACCGACGTCCGACTGCGCGCGACGGGTCCCGGGCCGGTCGCCAGCGACACCCTGCCTGATCTACGCATCCGGGCGGCGGAGCTCTCGCACCGAATCCCGACCCTGGGCTGGCGGTTCGAGGAGCCCGACGGCTGGCGGATGCTGCCCGAACGCCTCGAGGCGCTCGGGGTGCAGGGGCCCGACCGCGAACACCTCCGCCGCGAGGGCCGCCTGCGCCGCGGCGGGCGCACGATCCACCTCGAACAGGTCGCCGTCCCCCGGCGCGGACAGCACATCGCGGTCGTGATGGACACCCGCCGCTGCGACGGGGCACTCGAGCTCGCCGCCGAGGTGGACCTGCTGCTGATCGAGGCCACGTTCCTCGAGGCCGAACGCGAGGTCGCCGACGTGGCCGGTCACCTCACCGCCGGGCAGGCGGCCCGTCTCGCCCGCGATGCGGGCGCCCGCCGGGTCGTGCTGACTCATCTCTCACCGCGCTACCCCGAGGTGCATGGCCACGAGGCCGAGGCGCGTGCGGCCGCCCCGCAGCTCGACCTGACGGTGGCCCGGGACCTCGACCGGTTCACGCTGCGCCGCGCTCCGGGCTGACCCGCGCGGCACGTCGGCTCACAGCAGGTGCTCGAGCCCGACAACCAGGCCGTCGAGGTCGGCCACCCGCCGGCATGCGAGCAGCACGCCGGGCATGAACGAGCTGCGGTCCAGCGAGTCATGGCGCAGGGTGAGGGTCTGCCCGAGGCCACCGAGCACGACCTCCTGATGGGCGACGAGCCCGGGCAGGCGCACGCTGTGCACGTGCACGCCGTGGTGGACCGCACCCCGCGCGCCGGGGTGCGCCTCGTCGCCCCGGGGCGGATCGGGCACCGGCTCGCGCGCCTCGGCGATCAGCTCGGCGGTGCGCAGCGCCGTGCCCGAGGGTGCGTCGAGCTTGCGGTCATGGTGCAGCTCGATGATCTCGACATGCGGAAGATGGCGGGCGGCCTCGGCGGCGAACCGCATGAGCAGCACCGCGCCGATGGCGAAGTTGGGCGCGATCAGCGCGTTGGCCTCACCGGCCAACGCCCGTTGACGGGCTGCCTCGAGGTCGGCGGCCGAGATCCCGGTCGCGCCGACCACCGCATGGATGTCGTGGTCGAGCAACCAGCGCAGGTTGGCGCCGACCGATGCCGGGCCGCTGAACTCCACCGCGACCTGCACGTCGGCCGCGTGCAGCGCATCGAGGTCGGCCGCGATGCGCAGATCGGCCTCGGCGCCCTGCAGCCCGGCGACCTCGCCGAGCGTGCGACCCGCGGCCATGGGGTCGACCGCAGCGACCAGATCGAGGTCGTCACTGCCCGCCACGGCGCGGCACACCTCGGCACCCATCCGTCCGGCTGCACCGATCACGGCGATCCGCATCCCACATCCCTTCGGCGACCTTCGGCGACCCTAGCGGGGCGGGGCCGAGGTGGCCGCGAGCACCTGCTCGGCCACGGGTCGGGCACGGCGGCGTGCCTCGGGGATGACCCCCAGGCGCAGGCGCCGGTCGAGCAGATCGTCCACCGTGAGGGCGCCCTCGTGCTCCAGTGCCCAGACCAGTTCGACGAGCCACTCCTCCCGGTCGTCGAGGATCCGCGTGGCCAGGTCCGGGTCCGCGCGCAGCCGCGCGGCCACCTCGACGGCTTCGGCGCCGTAGCGGGCGACGAGGCGACGCGGCACCTGGAGGCCGGCCAGGCGCGCGCGGGACAGCACCCCGACCAGTGGCTGGGTGGCGGTGACGCAGGGCCCGGTCGCCCACCCCTCCCGGTCGGCCAGCCGGTCGAGCACGTCGGCGGCCATCCGGCGGGCCGTGGTCAGCTTGCCCCCGACCACGCTCAGGAGACCGTCGCGGCCCTCGATGACCGCGTGGGCGCGCGACAGGTCGGCGGTGCGCCCATCGCCGCCGGCCAGCAGCGGACGCAGGCCGGCGAACGAACCGACCACGTCCTCGTCCGTCAGCGGCACCTGCAGGGCCGCGCTGATCGCCGTGAGCAGGAACGCCTGCTCGTCGGCGTCGACGCACGGCTCGTCGGTCACGCGATCGACCGGATCGTCGGTCAGCCCGAGCAGCACCGGTCCCTCGGGCTGGGGCAGCGCGAAGACGTAGCGCCCCGGATCCTCGGGCACCGGCACGGTGATCGCCGCTGCCGGCCGTCCCAACGCCTCGGGACGCAGCAGCAGGTGGGCGCCCTTGGACGGACGCAGGCGGACCTCGGGGTGCAACCGGTCGGCCCACACGCCGGTGGCGTTGACCACTGCCCGCGCCCGGATGCGCAGCTGGTCGCCACCGACGCCGTCGCGCACGTGCAGGTCGCGGCCGTCGATCG
>SKJO01000253.1 GCA_007121975.1 Nitriliruptoraceae bacterium
GCCCCCGGAGATCAGCTTGTCCTTCTGGGCCTCCATCAGGTCGCGCTTCTTCTTGCCCACCGCCTTGCGCAGCGCGTCGGCCTCCGCCATCGAGAACCCCGCGAGGTCCGTGGCGATGCGCATCACCTGCTCCTGGTAGACGATCACCCCGAAGGTCTCGCCCAGGATCGGTTCGAGGTCCGGGTGGTCGAAGCTGACCGCCTCGAGCCCGTTCTTGCGGTTGGCGAACGCCAGGTGCATGTCCATGCCCAGCGGGCCGGGCCGGTACAGCGCGAGCAGCGCGGAGATGTCCTCGAACCGGGTCGGCTTGAGCTTGCGCACCAGCGCCTGCATGCCGGTGGAGTCGAGCTGGAACACCCCGAGCGTGAACCCGGTGGCCAGCATCTCGTAGGTCCGCGCATCGTCCATCTGCCCGAGTACCGCAGGGTCGTCGAGGTCGAGGTCGATCCCCCGGTTGGCCGCGATGTGCCGTTCGGCATCCGAGATGACGGTGAGGTTGCGCAGCCCCAGGAAGTCCATCTTGAGCAGCCCGAGGTCCTCGGCGGCGCCCATCTCGTACTGGGTGACGACCTCCCCGTTCTCCGTGCGCAGCAGGGGCAGGGTCTCGGTCAGCGGCCGGGCACCGATGATCACCGCCGCGGCGTGGATCCCGTGCTGGCGCTTGAGGCCCTCGAGCTTCTCGGCGGTCTCGAGCACCCTGCGGTAGGTCGGGTCCTGTCGGGCCTCGCGCAGCTCGGTGGACTTGTCGTAGGCCTCGGCCAGCGGCGCCTCCTTGCCCTGCACCGGCGGCGGCATCATCTTGGCGAGGTCGTCGCCGACCTTGAACGGCTCGTCGAGCACGCGGGCCGCGTCGCGGATCGCGGACTTGGCCTTGATGGTGCCGAAGGTCACGATCTGCGCGACGTGGTCCTCGCCGTAGCGATCGGCCGCATAGCGGATCATCTCGCCGCGTCGGCGGTCGTCGAAGTCGATGTCGATGTCGGGCATCTGCAGGCGGGCGGGGTTGAGGAAGCGCTCGAAGATCAGCCCGTGGCGGATCGGATCGACCCGGGTGATGTCGGTGCAGTAGGCCACCACCGATCCGCCGGCCGACCCCCGACCGGGACCGACGCGGATCCCGACCGAGCGGGCGTGCTCACACAGGTCGGCGACGATCAGGAAGTAGGCGGGGAAGCCCATCTGCTCGATCACCCCGAGCTCGTACTCGACCCGCTCGGCGACGGCGGTGGGCACCGGGTCGCCATACAGCTGCTTGGCGCCCTGCCAGACCTTGGCGCGCAGGAACTCGGCCTCGCTCATGCCCGGGGGGCAGGGGAAGGCGGGCAGCAGGTCGAGCCCGAACTCGATCGTGGCGGTGCAACGCTCGGCGATGTCCAGCGTGGTGTCGAGCGCGTCGGGGAAGGCGGCGAACTGCCGGCGCATCTCGGCCGCGGTCTTCACGAAGTAGTCGGGCCCGGTGAAACGGAACCGGTCGGTGTCGGTGATGCGCGAGCCGGTCTGGATGCACAGCAGCGCGTCGTGCGCCTCCGCATCGGCCTGATCGGTGTAGTGCGAGTCGTTGGTGATCACCGTACGCAGGCCGAGCTCACGCGCCAGCTGCTCGAGCTGCGGCCAGGTGCGCACCTGCTCGGGGATGCCGTGGTCCATCAACTCGACGAAGAAGCGCTCGGCGGTGTAGATGTCCTTGAAGTCCGACAGCACCTGCCGCGCGCCGGCCACATCGTCGGCGAGCAGGTGCTGGTTGACCTGCGAGCCCAGGCACCCCGACAGCACGATCATGCCCTGGCTGTAGCGGTCGAGCAGCTCGAGGTCGACCCGCGGCTTGTACCAGTAGCCCTCGAGGTAGGCGCGGGTGGACAGCTCGATGAGGTTGCGGTACCCGGTGTCGTCGGCGGCCAGCGCGGTCAGGTGGTAGTTGCGCTGCCGGCCGTCGGCCCCGCCCAGCCGCTGATCATGGCGGGAGCCGACCGCCTGGTACAGCTCGGACCCCAGGATCGGGCGCACGCCGCGGGCGGTGGCCGCCCGGTAGAACTCGACCAGGCCGAACAGCACCCCGTGGTCGGTGATGGCCACCCCGGGCTGGCCGTCGCGGGCGACCTTGTCCAGCAGGTCGTCGATGCGCGACGCCCCGTCGAGCATCGAGTACTCGGTGTGCACGTGCAGGTGGACGAAGTCTGCGCTGGCCACCGGATGCCTCCCCACAGGGTCGGGGGCCTCGCCGCGGGCGGCGAGGCCGGGACGGCGCGCCGGGGGAAGAACGACACGCACGTGATTCGGGCGCACGGTAGCAGCCCGCCACGCCCGACGTGTGCTCCGACCGCGCAGCTTGGCTGCCGCCTATCCTCGTCGACAGGAAGCAGAGATCGACGTGACCGAACCTGCGCACCGGCCCAGCCGGACCCCCGGATCGGACGCCCCCTGACCGCACGCCGAAGCGACCCTCCGCGCACCGCGGTGCCACGACTGGTGGCCCTGGCCGCGGTCCTGGTCGTGGTGGTGGGCATGGCGCTGACCGGACTGATCGGGACGAGCTTCCAGGCCGCCGGCGACGCCGCCGTCGACGAACTGCTCGAGCAGTCCAGCGACCGCACGACCGCCGCGCTGGTCAACAGCGCGACCAGCCTCAGCGTCCTGATCGCCGGCATGCAGGCGCTGTACGAGGGCCGGGAGCCTTCCCGCGACCAGCTGGGCAGCTTCGTGCGCCGTGCGGCCACCGGCACCTCCGCGGGCAACGCCCTGCCCGGCGCGCAGCTGGTGCTGCTGATCGAGGCGGACCCGGGTGAGCTGCCGCGGGTGCGCAGCACCGAGACCTTCGGGCTCAGCGGCGACCTCGACGACCACGTCGTCGAACCCGACACCGACCTCGCGGTGGCCCTCGAGCGGGCGGCGGCACAGCCGCTGCCGACCTTCGCGGACACCCCGGAGTTCGGGGGCTTCGGCGACCGTGCGCTCATCGCCCCACTGCGCGCCCCCGAGCCTCGCGCGCGCTGGGTGGCGGTGGTCATCGACCGGCAGGTGATGCTCGAGCGCCCGCTGCGTGGCACGAGGCTCGGGCTCGAGGCCGTCGACCTGCGGCCCGGCGAGCCACCCGACGCCCGCGACCCCCTCGAGGTCAGCGACCTCGACCAGCTCGGTGTGGCACTGCGCGCCGACCGCGAGCGCACCACCCTGGTCACGATGGCCGACCGCACCTTCACGCTCACCTTCCGACCCCACGAGACGTTCGGCGAGCAGCTGACCACGACCCCGGTGCGGTGGCTGCAGGCCGCCGGGCTGACCATCAGCCTGCTGCTGGCCTGGGCGCTGTGGGTGCAGGGCTCGGGGCGGGCGCGGGCGCTGCGCCGGGTGGAACAGGCGACCGTGGCGCTGACCGAGCGCGAGCAGCAGTTCCGGTCGCTGGCGGAGACCTCGCCGGTGGGGATCACGGCCCTGGACCTGGCGGGGGTGGTGACCTACGCCAACCGGCGGCTGGTCGAGATCCTCGCCGCCCGTACCGAGCAGGAGCTGTGCGGCCGGCCGCTGGCCGACTGCTTCCACGACGGGGACCGCGCCCGGGTCCGTGCGGCGATCCACGCCGCCACCAACGGAGGTTCCCCCGAGGACGCCGACGTGCGCGCCCGGCTCGACCAGGCCGAGCGACGCGAGGTGCGCGCCCGCTTCGCCCCGGTGTCGGATGGCGAGGGCGGTCGGTCCGGACTGACCGGCAGCATCGAGGACATCACCGCCGAGGTGCTCAGCCGCGAGCAGCTCGCCCGTGAGGAGGAGCGCCACCGCGAGCTCGCCCAGCGCTTCGAGCACGAGGCCGCCCACGACGCACTCACCGGCCTGCCCAACCGCAGCCAGCTGATCGGACAGCTCGACGAGGTGCTGCGCGAGGCCGAGCCCGGACGGGCAGCGGTCGCCTTCCTCGACCTCGACGGCTTCAAGGCGGTCAACGACACGCTCGGACATGCCGCCGGCGACACCCTGCTGATCGAGGTGGCGCGGCGACTCGGCGACCACGTGCGCAGCGGGGACCTCGCCGCCCGGCTCGGCGGCGACGAGTTCGCGCTGCTGCTGCACCCGGTCGACGATCCGCAGCAGGTCGAGCGGGTCGCACAGCGGACGCTGGCCGCCGTCGAGAGCCCGGTGGTCATCGACGGCCGACGCGTGCAGATCTCGGCCAGCATCGGGTTGGCCGTCAACACCGACACCCGCGATCCCCAGCAGCTGCTGCGCCAGGCCGACCTGGCGATGTACGACGCCAAGCGTCGCGGTTCCGGACTGCACCGCTGGTTCAGCTCCGAGCTGGTCGGCGCCGCCGGAGCACGCCACGTGCTCGCCCATGACCTGCGGACCGCACTGGCCGACCAGGCGCTGAGCGTGGCGTTCCAGCCGATCGTGGACCTGGCGAGCGGTCGTGACGTCGGTGCGGAGGTGCTGGCCCGGTGGCAGGACCCGGAGCACGGCACGGTGCCCCCGGCGGTGTTCCTGCCCATCGCCGAGGAGGCCGGCCTGCTCGCCGAGCTCGGACGCCAGGTCCTGACCCAGGCCTTCCAGGCCGCCGCCGCCTGGCCGGTCCAGCTCGTCGTGGCCGTCAACGCCTCCCCTTCCCAGCTGCTCGCCCCCGATCACCTCGCCGGCTTCGACCGGGCGCTGGCGGCCGCCGGCATCGCCCCCGACCGCATCCAGGTCGAGGTCGGCCAGCCCGCCCTGCTCGCCGGGGCGATACGCCTGGTTCCGGTGCTCGATGCGCTGCGGGGGCGCGGGGTCCGCATCGCGGTCGACGACGTCGGCCCGGACCCGGGCGAGCTCAGTCGACTGCGCGACCTGCCGGTGGACACGCTCAAGATCGACCGCAGCGTGGTGGCGGGCATCGAGCACGACCCCGACGCCCGCACCCAGGTGCAGGCCGTGCTGGCGCTGGCTCGGGAGCAGGACCTCGAGGTCATCGCCGAGGGCATCGAGACCGCCGCGCAGCACCGGGTGCTGCACGAGCTCGGCTGCCGGCTCGGCCAGGGCTACGGCCTGGCCGCACCCCATGACCCCGACCATCAGCACGCGCGCGCGGTGGATCAGCTCACCCGGATCGCCGGCCGCTGATCCTTGCGTCGAGGTTGCGGGACTGAGGCGCGTGATGGTGCGCAGGTGGCCACGGGCACGAGCCCAGCCGACCACCACGGTCGGCGAGATCGTGGGCCTTGTCCGCCTCGGCGGGGGTGACCGGCGCGTTGAGCGACGGCTCGAACCCGCCGAAGCACGTGCTCGGGGTCAACGGCGTACCCACGTGCGGCAACCCGCCCAACGACCGAAACCGCGCCGGGCAAGGGTTCCCGGGGCCGTGCACCACGTCGTCGTGCGAGCAGAGCGGCCCGAGAGCCACGCGGGTTCGCGGTTCGCCGCATCTGCCTCGCTCGTCAGATCGCGTGGAGCGTGATCGGCCAGCCGGCGGCGCTCGCGAGGTCGCGCAGGTCGGCGGCGTCCCCGGTGACCACCGGCGCGGCCATCACGTGCGCAAGGACGACGACCGAGGCGTCCACGATGTCGCTGGCTCCGGCCTGCCCACACAACGTGCCGGCAGCCCGAGCCAGCGGATCATCCAGCGGCGTGACGGTGCATCCGGCCAGCAACCGCGACAGGTTCGCCTGCGGGCCGCCCCGCCACACCTGCGCGAGGACTCCTGCCGGGACCAGGGGCGAGACGTCGCGTCGCAGGGCGGCGTCGTGCAGCGCCCACAGCGGCCGGACGTTGCGTTCCGCGGCAACCAGCGCGCCGGCGTCATAGATGATCACGCGCTGCGGCGGCGAGCGGCGCCGAGCAGATCGTTCAGCAGTCCGTCGGCGAACGCGCGCTCCTGTGCGGACAGCTCCCCGTGTTCGTCCTGCCATTCGACGACGGCCCGTCGGCCTCGTTCGATGAACAGACGACGGCGCGCCGCGTCGTTGAGCCAGGCGCTGAGGCTCTGCCCATGTGCCTCAGCCGCCGAAGCAGCAGCCTCGGCGACGTCAGGATCAAGGGCAACGGAGATCTTCTTGACGGCCATGACCCAAACCTACCAGCTGCGGTGCTACCACGGTGCTACCCCTGCGCCCGCCGGTCCGGGATCCGCGAGGCACAGCCGTCCGGCAAGGGGCCTGCGTCGTCGAGCCGGTCCGCTTCTCGTCGTCGTGCAGGACCATCATCCACGTCACCGGTCGATGGGGCATCCGACCCAACGGAGAGCGGTGAGGCCGGTGCACGACTCCCCGCGCAACGACCACCGACCACGGCCGCATCGGGCCGGTTGCGGACATCACCAGTCCGCGAGGGCGCCCTCCCAGCCGTCGGCGGCGAGCCCGACCCGGGCCAGCGCGGCCCGCAGATCGTCGGGCAGCGGCTCGTGCAGTCGGACCGGCACCCCCGTCGTGGGATGGTCGAAGGCCAGCACCGCGGCGTGCAGGAACGGCCGCTCGAGCCCGAGCGCCTCCGCCAGCCGGGGACGTGGCCCGTACACCGGGTCGCCGAGCACCGGATGGCCGAGCGCCGTCAGATGCACCCGGATCTGGTGGGTCCGCCCGGTCTCCAGCGCGCAGGCCAGCAGCGCGACCGGAGCGTCGATCCCCGGCACCTCGGCGGTGTCCAGAACGCGGTAGTGGGTGACGGCGGGTTTGCCCCCGGCGGTCACCGCGAAGCGGGTGCGCCGGTGCGCATCGCGGCCCACCGGCGCCTCGATACGTCCCCGAGGCTCTCGGGGGACCCCGGCGACCAGCGTCAGGTAGCGGCGGGTCACCGCCCGTCGCCGCAGCGCGTCGACCAGGCTGGCGTAGGCGGTGTCGGTCCGGGCCATCACCAGCAGCCCCGAGGTGTCCCGATCGAGGCGGTGCACCACTCCCGGACGGTGCGCCCCGGCGGCCGGGGCCAGCTCGATCCCGGCGGCGAGCACCGCGTCGACCAGCGTGTCGCCGTCGTGGCCGGCGCCGGCATGCACGACCAGACCGGGGGGCTTGGCCACGACCAGCACCGCGTCGTCGAGCAGCCGCACCGGGGGCAGCGCAGGCGGCGGCGCCGTGGGGGCGTCCGGCTCGTCGTCACGGACCTCGAC
>SKJO01000447.1 GCA_007121975.1 Nitriliruptoraceae bacterium
CACCCCGAAGTGCTTCTGCTTGGACAGCTCCTGCAGGATGTCGGAGGCCGGCGTGATCGGATACGACCCGCAGAACAGCGGCAGACCGGAGCGCACGCTGGCCGCCACCAGGCCGTAGGTGAGCGCCTGGTTGCCCGTGATGTTGCGGTAGCGCCCACTGGGCAGCTTGGCGGCCGGGACCTCGTAGGAGTAGACGAAGGCCTCGGTGGTGTTGCCGTAGTTCCACCCCGCACGCAACGCGGTGATGTTGGCCTCGGCGAGCGCGGGCTTGGCCGCGAACTTCTGGCGCAGCCACACCTCGGTGTCGTCGACCGGGCGGTGGAACATCCAGGACACCAGGCCCAGCGCCAGCATGTTCTTGCAGCGCTCGGCCTCCTTCTTGTTGAGGTCTCCCGCCTGGATGCGCTCCTCGAGCGCGCGCAGCGTGAGGTCGGTGAGCTTGACCACGTGCAGCTGGTAGTCGGTCAGCGAGCCGTCCTCGAGCGGGTTGGACTCGTAGCCGGCCTTGTGCAGGTTGCGCTCGGTGAAGGCATCGGCGTTGGCGATGATCGTCCCGCCGGCCTTGAGCGCACCGAGGTGCTTCATCAACGCGGCGGGGTTCATCGCCACGAGCACGTCGGGAGCATCACCGGGCGTGTGGATGTCCTTCTGGGAGAAGTGCAACTGGAAGGAGCTCACCCCCGCAAGCGTGCCGGCGGGGGCCCGGATCTCCGCCGGGAAGTCGGGTAGCGTCGCGAGGTCGTTCCCGACCATCGCGGTCTGGCTGGTGAACCGGTCACCGGTGAGCTGCATGCCGTCGCCGGAGTCGCCGGCGAAGCGGATCACGGCGTTGGACAGGGTGACCTTGTGGTGCTCGGCGACGCTCATCGTCTCGCCTCCCGGTCCGGGCCGTCAGTGGTGGGCACGGGCGTTCCTCCTCGACAGGACAATCCTCCCCGAACGTAGCGTGCCCGGCAGGGCACACGAAGCCCGAAGGTCCCCGTCGGTCGGGCCGTCCGTACTCGCTCAGCCACACACCCGGCGCAGCAGCGGGAAGGGGTTGATCGCCGACCCACCGCCGGGGTGCTGTTCGAAGTGCACATGCGGGGCTCCCGGTGCGGCGTTGCCCGTCGAGCCGTTGGTCCCCACCTGCTGACCGGCCCGGACCCGGGCCCCGCTGCCCACCGTATGGCTGGCCAGGTGCAGGTACCAGTAGTGGGTGCCGTCGTCGCCGCGCAGGATGCCCCACAGCCCGGCACTGGGCCCCGGCCGCTGGATCGACCACGTGCCGCTGGTGATCGCCCGCACCGGAATGCCGTAGGGGCCCATCAGGTCGGTGCCGCGATGCGCCCGACCTCCCGAGCGCGGCGCACCCCAGCTGTCGGTGAAGTGCCGCGGATGGTCCAGCGGGCAGGCGTAGCCTCCCCCGCCGCCGCCCCCGCTGCTCGCACTGCCGCCGCCCGACCCCCCGGACGACCCGCCAGACGTCCCCCCGGACGCGGCGGCGGCCGCAGCTGCGGCGCGCTCCCGTTCCAGCCGCTCGCGGCGCTCACGCTCCCGCCGCTCGCGCTCGAGGCGTTCACGCTCAAGGCGCTCGCGCTCGGCCCGCGCCTCGTCACTCAGCTCGTCGATGAGCTCGCCGGCCTCCTCGAAGGCGACCTGCAGTTGCCCGGCGGCCTGCAGCTGCTCGGCCCGGGCCTCGGCGAGATCCTGGCTGCTGGCCGCCAGCCGTTGCTCAGCCGCACCGAGCTCGACGCGGACGGCGAGCAGCGACTCGCTGCGCGCCTGGTCGGCGGCCACCAGTCGGCCGACCACCTGGGCGCGGGTCAGCGCACCGGCCGGATCCTCGCTACCGAGGAAGACGGTCACCGGATCGAGCCCGGAGCCGTGCATGAACGAGCTGCGCAGCCGCTGCGCGACCAGCGCCTCGAGCTCGTCGAGCTGCCCGCGCAGCGCAGCAACTTCGACTCCGAGCTGCTCGCGCTCGGCAGCGAGCGCGGCGATGCGGACCTCGAGCTCCTCGATGCGCTCGGAGGTGTCGGCGATGCGACCGTCGATGCGCTCGCGCTGCTGTTCGGCCTGCTCGAGCTCGCGCTCGATCTCCTGCAGGGAGCGCGCCTCGGCCCGGATCGTCGACGGCAGCACGGCCACGATCAGCGCAACCACCAGCACGGCGGTCAGCGTCAGCGCACGGCGCGGTCGCACGGCGGAACCTCGGGGTCGGCACACGGGCCGGGAGGGTAACCCGCCGAGGGCAGCGAGCCCGACCCCAGGCTCACAGGTGCTTGGCGCCGGCCGCCTCCGCGGAGGCGACCCGCTCGAGCTCGGTCTTGGGGGCGATACGCCACAGCGCCTCCGCGGTGTGCGCCCAGTCGGCCACCAGGCGTTCGGCCACGGGCGAGCTGGTGCGCAGTGCGTGCTCCTCGACCAGCCGACGGACCCTGGCCAGCTGCGGACCGTCGGGGCGCCGGGCCTCGACCAGCTGACGGTTGACGCGCGCGAGCACCTCGCCGCTCGGGTCGTACACGACACACTCGCCGCCGCTCATCCCCGCGCCGAGGTTGTGGCCGGTCGGACCCAGGATCACCACCGTGCCGCCGGTCATGTACTCGCAGGCATGGTCGCCGGTGCCCTCGACCACGGCCGTGGCTCCGGAGTTGCGCACCGCGAAGCGCTCGCCGGCCCGTCCGGCGACCAGCAGCTGCCCGCCGGTCGCCCCGTACAGCACGGTGTTGCCCACCAACACCGGCGCTCCGGCGTCGTCGGACGGCGGACGCACCACGATGCGCCCGCCACCCAGGCCCTTGCCGACGTAGTCGTTGGCCTCACCGTCGAGCACCAGCTCGACACCGTCGGTCACGAAGGCCCCGAAGGACTGCCCGGCCGTACCCGTGAAGCGCAGCCGCGCGAGCCCCGGTGGTGGCCGGGTGCCGAACTCGAGGCCGACCGCTCCGCCGATGCGTGCCCCCACCGTGCGGTCGCCGTTGCTGATCGGGTAGGCGTACTCCACGACACCACCGAGGAAGATCGTCTCGAGTGCGTCGTCGAAGACGCGGTCACCGAGCTCACTGCGCGGGGACTGGATCGGCTCGCGCGCGACGAACTGGCGCTCACCGACCCCGGGGTCGTGCAGCAGCGGTGCGACGTCGATGCGCGTCGCGCGGCCCTCCAGGTCCTCACGCCGCGCAAGCAGCTCGACGCGCCCCACCGCTTCGTCCAGGGAGCGCAGCCCGAGCGCGGCCAGCCCACGGCGCACCTCCTCGGCGACCATGGTGAAGTACCCGGCGACGGCATCAGGCGTGCCCACGAACTTGTCACGCAGGTCGCGGCGCTGGGTGGCGATGCCCACCGGACAGGTGTCGCGGTGGCAGGCCCGGGCCATGATGCAGCCTTCGGCGAACAGCGCCACGGTGCCGAACGAGAACTCGTCCGCGCCGAGCAGCGCGGCGAGCAGCACGTCGTGGCCGGTCTTGAGCCCGCCATCGACCCGCAGCCGCACCCGCGAGCGCAGGCGGTTGACCCGTAGCGTCTGCTGCACCTCGGCCAGCCCGAGCTCCCAGGGCATGCCGGCGTGCTGGATAGAGGACAGCGGCGAGGCGCCGGTGCCCCCGTCGTTGCCCGAGATGTGGATCGAGTCGGCCAGCGCCTTGACGACCCCGGCGGCGATCGTGCCGATCCCGGCGCCGGCGACCAGCTTGACGTCCACCTCGGCGCCCGGGTTGACCTGCTTGAGGTCGAAGATCAGCTGGGCGAGGTCCTCGATGGAGTAGATGTCGTGGTGCGGGGGCGGGCTGATCAGGGTCACCCCCGGCTGGGTGTGGCGCAGCCGGGCGATCTCGTCGATGACCTTGTGGCCGGGGATCTGGCCGCCCTCGCCGGGCTTGGAGCCCTGGGCCATCTTGATCTGCAGCAGCTGGGCGTTGGCGAGGTACTGGGGGGTCACGCCGAAGCGGCCCGAGGCGACCTGCTTCATGCGGCAGTCGAGGTCGCGCGCCTGCCCGCGGGTGGCGAACCGGGCCGGGTCCTCACCCCCCTCACCCGAGTTCGCGCGGCCACCCACGAGGTTGATGCCGGCGGCCAGGGTCTCGTGCGCCT
Source organism: Nitriliruptoraceae bacterium (assembly GCA_007121975.1). Lineage (GTDB taxonomy): Bacteria > Actinomycetota > Nitriliruptoria > Nitriliruptorales > Nitriliruptoraceae > SKJO01. The sequence continues at coordinate 4,075 of SKJO01000447.1, forward strand.
CGGCCGACAGGGCCCCATGCGACATCGCGCCGGTGGAGAAGCGCCGGGTGATCGCCCCGACCGGCTCGACCTCGTCCAACGGGATCGACCCGCACGCCGATCTCGGGACCAGGAAGTCGCGCGGGAACGCCGCGGGTCGGGACCGGACCTGCTGGCTGAAGACCTCGTAGAGGTCGTAGCGACCGTCCGCGGCCGCGGCACGCAGCACCTCGGCGGCCCGCCCGTCGGGCTCTGTGGCACGGAACCCGTCGAGCACGAACGGGGTGGTGCTCGCCCGCCGTCCGAAGCCCAGGGTGTCGTGCAGGGCGTCGATGACCGGCTTGCTCATGTCGTGGAACTCGCCGCCGCGCTTCCACTTGATGATCCCCGGGCTGGCCAGATCCGGCAGCGAGTCCTCGCGCTGCCAGCCGGGCGGGAAGGCTTCGGCGTGCTGGGCCAGGACCTCCTTGGCGAGATCGGCCAGCGTCAGCCCACCCAGCGGCGAGGCGGTGCCGACCAGGGCGGTGTCGATGACGTCCTGGCCGAGCCCGATGGCCTCGAACACCTGCGCGCTGCGGTAGCTGTCCAGCACGCAGATGCCCATCTTGGACATGATCTTGAGCACGCCGTCCTCGACCGCGTTGCGGTAGCGCTGCTGGGCCACGGCCGAGGGCGGACTGTCGCCCCCGATGCGACCTTCGTCGGCGAGGTCCGCGATGGTCTGCAGCACCAGGCGGGGCACGATCGCGTCCGCGCCGTAGCCGAGCAGCACCGCGAAGTCGTGGGTCTCGCGCGCCTCGTCGGTCTCGGCCACCAGCGAGGCGCGGGTGCGCAGTCCCGCCTCGAGCAGCCGGTGGTGCACGGCGCCGAGCGCCAGCAGGATCGGGATGCGGGCGTGCTCCTCGTCGACGCCCACGTCCGAGACGACCACGATGCCGGCCCCGGCTTCGACCTGCGCGACGGCCTCCGCACCGATGCGCTGCAGCGCGGCTGCCAGCGCCTCGGCGCCGTCGGCCACCGGGAAGGTCGCGTCGACCGCCTGCACGGTGAAGGGCAGGTCCGGATCGAGCACGAGACGTTGCAGACCGTCGGGGTACAGGAAGAACGACTCGAGCTCGATCAGCGCCGCGGCTTCCGGGCGCTCGGTGAGCACCGGCTGGCGCGGACCGAGCAGGGTCCGAAGGCTCATCACCTCCGACTCACGGTAGTGGTCGATCGGCGGGTTGGTGACCTGCGCGAACCGCTGCTTGAGCAGGTGGGAGACCGGGCGACGCACGTGCGAGAGCGCCTCGATGGGCGTGTCGTCCCCCATTGAAGAGGTGGTCTCCTTGCCCTGCGTGGCCATCGGCCGCAGGACCGAGATGACCTCCTCGCGGGTGACGCCGTAGGCCAGCTGCCGCTGGTGCAGGTCGGACGGAACCTGCTCGACCGGCTGGCCGGCCCGGCGGGGCCGCAGGTGCGCACCGACCCAGTCGCCGTAGGGGGCCCGAGCCGCCAGCCGCAGCTTGATCTCGCGATCCTCCTGCAGCCCGCCCTCCCCAGGGTCCACGCACAGCATCTGGCCGGGGCCGAGCCGCTCGCGGCGCACCTGGCCGCGGTGCCCGGGATCGTCGGTGGGCAGCGAGGTGGCGACCGCTCCCACCTCGGAAGCCCCCACCACCGTGCCGTCCTCACACACGTGATAGCGCAGGGGCCGCAGCCCGTTGCGGTCCAGCGACGCGACGACCCGACGACCGTCGGTCACGATCAGCCCGGCCGGGCCGTCCCACGGCTCGATCAGTGCGCTGTGGTAGCGGTAGAAGTCCCGGATGTCGGAGTCGAGGTCGCGTGATCCCTCCCACACCTGGGGCACCAGCATCGCCTGGGCGTGGCGCAGATCCCGACCACCGCGCACCAGCACCTCCAGTGCGGTGTCGAGCTGGGCGGAGTCGGACTGCTCGTCGTCCACGATCGGGGTCATCAGCGCCGGGTCGGTCCAGTCGGTGCCGTCGACCGACAGTGCGCCGGGGGCCAACTGCCCCTCACGGGCCTGCATCAGGTTGACGTTGCCGGCGATGGTGTTGATCTCGCCGTTGTGGCACAGCAGCCGGAAGGGCTGGGCCCGCTCCCAGGTCGGGCTGGTGTTGGTCGAGAAGCGGGAGTGGAACACCGCCAGCGCCGAGGTGAAGCGCTCATCGCGCAGATCGGGGTAGAAGGCGGCGAGTTGATCCGCATCGGCCATCGCCTTGTAGGTGACGGTCAGAAACGAGCAGGACGCCGCGTAGAAGCGCACCCCGGCGGCATCGCAGGTCTTGCGTGCCCGGCGACGCAACCGGTAGGCGACCCGCTCTGCCCCGAGGTCGTCGACGACCCCGCCGTCGGGGCCACTTGGCCGGGTGAACAACGCCTGGAGCAGCACCGGCTGCGACCCCCGGGCGATCTCACCGATGGCCGCGGGATCGGTGGGCACCTCCCGCCACCCCACGAAGCGCACCTGCTCGGCAACACAGGCGTCCTCGAGCGCCTGCCGGGCGGTGTCGCGTGCCTGCACGGCGGGGTCGTCGTCGCCGGGCGTGAGCAACAGGAACGCGACGCCGAGGTGGTCGGGATCGACCTCGGTGCCGAACTCGGCGGCCCAGGCCCCGAGGAGCTCGCGCGGGAGCTGGGTGAGCACGCCGGCGCCGTCACCGCTCACCGCGTCGGCCGCGACCGCACCCCGGTGCTTGACGCCAGCCAGCCCATCGAGCGCCAGGCGGACGATCTCACGGCGGGCAAGACCGTCGACATGCGCCACGAATCCGATGCCACAGGCGTCGCGTTCCGCGTTCAGCTTCCAGGGTGCGCTCATGGGCGAACCTCCTCGTCGGCCGTCCCTGCCCTCCTCCATCGTGACGCGAAAACGGCGCCCCCGATGTCGTCGGGAGCGCCGTTGCTCGCCGCGAGACTACCGGCCGACTCCTGCTCCTGTCGACGCCCGGCACCGGGTGTCACCGGGCCCCGACCACC
>SKJO01000213.1 GCA_007121975.1 Nitriliruptoraceae bacterium
CAGCCGCGCACCGAGGCGGGCGCCGGCCGACCGCCCGGCCGGTTCCAACGCGGCGGCGAGTGCATCGAGGTCCTGGTCGAACAGCGTCGCATCGACCACCGCCAGGCTGGCGGCCACGGCCTCGAGCTCGGCGAGCAGCTGCTGCCACCCGGCCAGGTCCGGGGGGGCCGGCACCCCCAGCGCGCCCGGCACCGGAGCCAGGGCCTGTTCGGCCGCGGGGGCGCGGACCGCACCGAGCTGGGTGACGACCTCGAGGATGCGCCGGGCTTCGACGTCGTCGTGCACGACCGCGCCCGCCCACGGTGAGCGTCCCTCGAGCAGCGGTCGCGCCAACGCCGCGAACTCCTCGAGGCGCACCCCCACCGTGCGGGCGGTGTCGGCGTCCAACTCCTCGAGGGCCGCGTCCACGAAACGGTGGTCGGTGCGGGCCGCGTCGGGCAGCTCGAGCAGCCGTTCGCGCAGCTGCCAGACCGAGCCGCCCCACGCCTCGCGGAGCTCGTGCAGCGCGGCGGCATGGTCGTCGAGGTGGCGGCGGGTGCTGGCCAGGCGTTCGTGCAGTTCACGCTGGTCGGGGGCCGGCGCGGCCGCGAACCCCTCCAGGGTCCGGGCGAGATCGGCGGCCAGTTCCCGGCGCGAGGTGCTCCCCCCGTGCAGGTCCATCACCAGCTCGCCGAGCCCGACGGCGTGCAACCGCTTGGTGACCGCGTCGATCGCCGCCCGCTTCTCCGCGACGAACAGCACCCGGCGTCCGTCGGCGGCGAGCGCGGCGATGAGGTTGGCGATCGTCTGGGACTTGCCCGTCCCCGGCGGGCCCTGCACGACCAGCGACTCGCCGGCGAGCACCGCGTCGATCACGGCGTGCTGGGAGTGGTCGGCATCGAGAATCAGGTGCTCCTGCTCGGGCGGCACCCGGTCGGCGCCGGCCAGATCCGTCGCAGCGACCCGACGCGCACCGAGCGCAGCCCGGGCCGGCTGGTCACCGGCGATCGCCGCGATCACCTCGTGGCCGGCGAGCCGGTCGGCGGCCCGCTCGAGATCCTGGACCATCGGCAGCTTGGTGTAGCCGAAGGTGCCGACCACCACGCCCGGGGTGACCCGCAGCTGCGGCACCTGCGGCGCGGCCGCCACCAGCGCCTCGAACACGCGCGGCAGGGCCCCGGGGGCGAGCTGCCCGTCGTCGTCGAGCGCCGGGTCGAGCAGCGCGTCGGGATCCACCGTGACCCGGAACTCCTCGGCGAGCAGGTGCACGAAGGTGGCGTTGAGCTGCCAGTCGCCGATCAGCCGCAGGTCGAAGTCGGCCTCGGCGGCGCCAACGGCCCGCAGCTCGAGCGGACGCAGCAGGACCGGGGCGTTGGGGGTCGCCGAGGAGGTGGACGAGGTCCACCCCGCCATGCCCGCCGCGAGCAGCAGCGCCTCGACGCCGCGTTCCTCGTACCACTCGATCGCGCGGGTGTGGACCGTGCGGGCCCGGCGCACCGCGTCGGCGGTCGCGTCCGGGTCGTCGTCGCCGACCAGTCGGCGCAGCCGTACCCTGCGACCGGCCAGCAGGGCCGCCAGCGGTTCGGGTCGGGCGTCGGTGAGCTCGAGCGTGCCCCGCTTGAGCGTGCGGTAGTACAGCAGCTGGTTGCGACCGGTGAGGTCGATCAGCTGCCCGACCCAGGTCTCGAGCGCCGGCGTGACCAGATCGGAGCTCACGAGGGATCGGGGGCCCGGGGTGCGGCCTCGGCCAGCGCAGCCAGCGTCTGCTGCATGCCCACGCGGTTGTGGGTCTCACGGTCGGCCACGCCGGTGAGCAGCCGGCCGGCGGTGCGCACCACCGGGCCCCGCCGGTCCACGAACGTCTCGGTGACCCGGCAGCCGGTAGCGGTGGGCTCGAGCTCGTAGTGCCACTCGGCCACCGCCAGTCCGCCCGCCGCGACCCGGAACGCGAACCGCCGGGGCGCGTCGGCGTCGATCACCGTGCACCACGTGCTCCACCGGCGCCAGCCGCGCCGGTTGGTGCCCCGGAAGCGGGCCCCGGGCGCGGGTCCGCTCGCGCCGCCCAACCAGCGTGCACCGACGTTCTCCGGGGAGAACTCCCCCATCCGGGTCACGTCGGCGACCATCGCCCACACCCGCTCGGCGGGCGCCGCGATCTCGCGTTCGACCACCACCTCTCCAGCCATCCTCGACTCCTCGTGGATCGTCGGCAACCTAGCGCTCCCCACCGCTACAGCACCGCCAAGTCGGGCCGATTGGTAGGCCGGGGGCACCACAACCCACCTGACCTGCAAGGGACGACCATGCCGGAACGTGTCGTCGAGGTGACCAAGGACGTGCGCGTCCTCACCGATCAGGCCATCGAGGGCATCCAGGCGCTGATGAGCCACACCCGGATGCTGGCGCTGAATGCCACCATCGAGGCCGCGCGGGCAGGTGCGGCCGGGAAGGGGTTCGCCGTGGTCGCCGAGGAGGTCAAGGCCGTGTCGATGCGCATCAACGACATCTCCACCGAGCTCGGGGCCGCGCTCGAGGCCCGCACCGGCGAGCTCGAGCAGCTCGGCGCCGACCTCGTGCAACGGGTACGGGGCACCCGGCTGGCCGACCTCGCCCTCAACGCCATCGAGACCGTGGACCGCAACCTGTTCGAACGCACCGCCGACGTGCGCTGGTGGGCGACCGACTCCGCGTTCGTGGCGGCCTGCGCCGATCCGGTCCCCGCGCACACCGACCACGCCGCCCAGCGGCTCGGGGTGATCCTGGGTTCCTACACCGTCTACCTCGACCTGTGGGTCTGCGACCTCCAGGGCCGGGTGCTCGCCAACGGCCGCCCCGCGCGCTACCCGGCCGTGCGCGGCCGTGAGGTCGGCGACCAGCGCTGGTTCCAGCAGGCGCGCGACACCGCCAGCGGCGAGGACTACGCGGTCGCCGACGTGCACACCGAACCGCTGCTCGACGACGCACGCACCGCCACCTACGCCGCCGCGATCCGCCGGGACGGCGACGTGCACGGCGAGGTGATCGGGGTGCTCGGGATCCACTTCGACTGGGATCCGCTCGCGCTCGGGGTCCTCGAAGGGATGCGCCTGGACCCCGAGGAGCGGCTGCGCACCCGCGGGCTGCTGATCGACGCCAGCGGTCTGGTGCTGGCCGCCACCGACGGCATCGGCGTGCTCAACGAGCGCATCGACCTGCCCCCGGGGCTGCCCGACGTCAGCCACGAGCTGCGGCCCGACGGCACCTTCGTCGGCCAGGCGCTCACCCCGGGCTACGAGACCTACGAGGGGCTGGGCTGGCGCGGGATGCTCGTGCAGCGTCCCCGGCGCGATCACGCCGCGACCACACCCGACGGCCGGGCGGCCAGCAACGGCCGGCTCGGACGGTGAACCGCGCTCCCGCGTGGGGCCAGACGCTGGCCGGATGACCGGCGCGCACGACCCGGCTCAGAGCGCCGGCCCAGGGCGCCGGCTCAGGGCGCCGGGATGCGCGAGCTGCCCAGGTGCACGACCGCGAGCAGGCCGCGCAGGAACACCGAACGCAGCGGCTCGATCGCACGCAACGCGGTGCCGGGTGCCGAGCGTTCGAGGTGCTGCAGCATCCGGGCGACCGCGGTCGCGCCGGCCCCGTCGAGGGTGTCGAGCATCAGGTCGCCGAGCTTGCCGCGCTCCACCGCCATCGCGATCATCCGGTCCACGGTGGTGCGGGGCGTGAACGAGCGGCGCTCGCGCGGCACCAACTCGAGCGCGTCGAACCGGCACGCCTCGGCACACACCCCGCACCCCAGGCAGCGCTCGGCATCGAGCACGGCCCAGTAGCGGCGGCGCCCCTGGCCCTCGCTGTCGACCCGCGCGATCGCCTCGGCCGGACACGCGCTCACGCAGCCGTCCCGGCAGCCCCGGCACTGGTCGGGGTCGATGCTGGCCACCCAGTTGGACGGCACGATCGCGTCGTGCAGCCCGGCGCTGCGGATCGCCTGCATCATCCCGCAGCAGCAGCCGCAGCAGTTGCACAGGTAGGAGATCTGCTGCTGGACGTTGTCGGCGGTCTGGGCCAGCCCCGCTGCCTTGGACGCCGCCAGGATCTCCAGCCCCTCGTCGTTGCTGATCGGCTCGGCCAGCCCGGCGCGCACCAGCGCCTGGGCGGCGCCATCGAAGCTCAGGCAGGTACGCACCGGGGCGTCGCAGGCGTGCCCCTGCAGCCCGGCGTGGACCCGGCAGGGGCAGTTGCCCACCGCCACGTTCCGAGCGTCGGCGACGATCGAGGTGGCGCGTTCCCAGGCCAGCACCTCGGTGGGGGGCGCGTCGGGCAGCGCCTCCTCGCGCACCAGCGAGCGGCCGACCTGCACGCTGCCGCGGAACACCGCCTCGGCGAAGCGGTGCCCGGGGTCGGCGAACAGGTACTCGTCGAACAGCTCGGCGAGCTCGGGCATCGCCGCCTCGTCGTCGACCCGCATGAAGGTGAACTCGAAGAAGCCGATCACCACCGGGGCCAGCGACACCCACCGTTCACCGCGGTGCTCGAGGTCGAACACCAGCCCGCGCCGCGCCATGCCGGTGAGCAGCTCGTCGAGCTCGGCCCGGTCACGTCCGAGCCGCTGCGCCAGCGTGCCCACCGCCACGATGGTCGGCAGCTGCGCGGCGAGCTCGGCCTCCTCGGGGCTGAACAGCAGGCGCAGGATGCGCCGCAGCGCCGCGGTGTCGGGCGCGCCGGTCGGCATCCGGTCCAGACGCTGCTGCAACCGCTCGTAGCTCGACGTCGTCACGTGGCCCATCACCGCTCCCGTCTCGTGCCGGCCGGACCGACGCTACGAGCCTTGGACGCCCGCCGGCAGGGGCGATGGTCCCCACCACCGGGGGTACGGTCACGGGCTGCCCACCACCCACCCTGCCACCGAGGTCGTGTCCGTGCCCTCACCCGCCGCACGGCTGCTGCCCCCGGCCCTGCGCCCGTGGCTGGGTGCCGTGCTGATCTCCTTCTCCGGCGTGTGGGTGCGGCTCGCCGACGTCGAGGTGGCACGCTCGGCGTTCCTGCGCGGCGCCTATGCGCTGCCGCTCCTGGCGCTGCTGGTCGCGGTGCGGGCGTGGGGCACTCCCGGGCCGCGGCAGTGGCTCCAGCCGATGGCGCTGCTCGCCGGGGCGTTCCTCGGCCTGGACCTGCTCGCGTGGCACGCGTCGATCGGGATCGTGGGTGCGGGGCTCGGCACGGTTCTGCCCAACCTGCAGGTGGTGTTCGTGGGCCTGATCGGCGTGGCGGTGTTCGCCGAGCGGCCACGGGCCTCGTTCTGGGGCGCGCTGCCCGTGGTGCTCGCCGGGGTCTGGCTGCTGGCCGCGTTCGGCCGGCCGGTCACGGCCGACGGTCCGGTGTGGCTCGGGATCGGGCTCGGCGTGGTCACCGCCGTGCTGTACTCGCTGGTGCTGGTGGTGCTGCGCCTGGCCCGGGCGCATCGCAGCGGCGCCTCCGCCCCGGAGGTGCTGTGGTCGCTGACGCTGGGAGCAGCCGTGGTCACCGGCGCCTCGGCGCTGGTGCAGGGGGTGGCGGCGCCCGCCGGCTGGCCCGCCGACGGCTACCTGCTGCTGCTGGCGATCGGCTCGCAGGTGGTCGGCTGGCTGCTGCTGACCACCTCGATCCACCGGCTGCCGGCGGCCGCCACCTCGGTGGCGCTGCTGCTGCAGCCCGTGCTGGCGCTGGTATGGGGCGGGCTGCTGCTGGCCGAACCGGTCGGCCCCGCCCAGCTCGCCGGCGCCGGGGTGGTGCTCGTCGGGGTCACCCTGGCCCACCGCTCGCTGCGCGAGGTGGTGGTCAGCGCCGGGTCCGGGCCACCGGCACGGTGACGCCGTCCCCCGGGGACCACGGCACGCTGAGGTTCGCCGCGACGGCTTCGGCGAGCGGACGGTCCACCAGCCGGTGCACCAGGTGCAGCGCCATCGCCAGCCCGTTGGCCAGGCCCCCGGCGGTGACCAACCCGCCCGCATCGACCCAGGCCACGCCCCCGATCACCCGCGTGGGATCGAGGTGCTCGCCGAGCGCGGCCAGGTCCTCGTGGTGGGTGGTGGCCCCACCGGCGTCGCCGAGCAGCCCCGCCGCGCCCAGCAGCAGCGATCCGGTACACACCGAGGTCAGCAGCTGCGCACGCTTCGCGGCCCGCCGGATGGCCGGCAGCGTGGTGGCGTCGGCGACCACCGCGTCGACGTCGATGGCGCCGGGGACCACCAGCACATCACACCCCGCGTCGCCCACCGCCCGGTCCGGGGTGACCTGCAGCCCTCCGTAGGCCCGGACCGGCGCGGCGTCCGCCCCGACCGTGGACACCGTGAACGGCGCACGGCGGCCCTGCCGCTCGGCCAGGCGGTTGGCGGTGAGCAGCACCTCGTAGGGCCCGCCGAGGTCGAGCAGATCGAAGTGGTCGAACACCAGCAGCTCGACCCGCCGTCGCGCAGGCGCCGTTGGATCGGGACCGTCGGGCATCGCGGCTCCTCCCGGACGTTCGGGGAGCGCCGGACCCTACCGCGCCGTGTCGAACAGGTCAGCGTCGAGTTCCAGCGGGTCCATCGGCTCGACCTCGATCCGGAAGCCGGGGACGAGCACCGCGTCCGTGCCTGGCGCCAGCACCCCGCCGCACGGCACGTCGACGCCGTCCTCGCCGGACTCGTCGCACGGACCCACGGCGCGCAGCAGCGCCGGCAGCCGCCACGCGACCATCAGGAGCAGAGCGCCCACGACGGCCAGCATCCGCCGTCGACGGGAACGCCGTTTCGTCGCGGTGGCCACGATGCCCTCCCTCCCGCGCGCAACGCGGGACGCGGCCTCGGGCTCCCCTCCTGCGCCCATCCTGCCCGTCCGGCAGGCTCGGCGCCAGGGCCGTGCGGCCAGTTGGTCAGCCGACCGGGTCAAGCGTGACGACCTCGACGAAGGACGGTGGGTCGGCCGGCACCAGCCCGTCGCGCCGGGCCAGGATCACCGCGATCACCGTGGCACCGGCGGGCGGGCGCGCCGGCCACGGCGTGA
>SKJO01000055.1 GCA_007121975.1 Nitriliruptoraceae bacterium
AAGCAGCACGGCCAGCGCCACGCTCGACAGGCCCGTCCGGGCACGGCGTGCCGGTCGGGACGTCCGACGCCGACGGCACAGGCTGGGCGGGGACACGGCCGCGCCGCGCGAGCGCATGGGCCTGCCTCCGCCTCGTCGTGCTCCGGGTGCCCGGCCGCCCCACCGGGAGCGGTTCGGCCAGCACCGGCACGGTAGCGGTCGCCGGGCAGTGGGCGGACGTGCCATGCTGGTCGGCGCCGTCCCCGGTCGATGGTGCGCGGTCTCCCCTCGGACACTGCGGCCCCGTCCGCTCGCCCCGGTGGCTGCACCCGCAGACCGGTCGGTGGCCGGCGCTCCCTGCCCCATCCCGACCCGTCGAGGCCCGCCATGCCCAGCGACCCGTCGAGGCCCGCCATGCCCACCGACCCGCCCGCGACGTCGCCCCCCGCGCCACGAGGACCGCTTGCGGGCCTGCTGGTCGCGGACTTCTCGCGCATCCTGGCCGGTCCTTACGCGACCATGCTGCTCGGTGACCTGGGCGCGGAGGTCATCAAGGTCGAGAGCCCGGAGGGCGACGACACCCGCACCTGGATGCCGCCGGTCCGCGAGGGCGTGTCGACCTACTACCTCGGCGTCAACCGCAACAAGCGCTCGATCGCGCTGGACCTGACGGATCCGGCCGACCTCGAGGTGGCACGGGCCCTGGCCCACCGCGCCGACGTGCTGATCGAGAACCTGCGTCCCGGGGGCATGGCGCGCTTCGGGCTCGACGAGCCTCGCGTTCGGGCCAGCAACCCCGGGGTGGTCTACGCCTCGATCTCCGGGTTCGGGACCTCGGGCGAGGGCGCCGCGCTCGCCGGTTACGACCTGATGGCGCAGGCGATGTCGGGGCTGATGAGCATGACCGGGCAACCCGACGGTCCGGCCACCCGCGCGGGTGTGGCGGTGTGCGACGTGTTCGCGGGCCTGCAGGCCACCGTCGGCATCCTCGCGGCGCTCGGGCACCGGCAGGCGACCGGTGAGGGCCAGCACGTCGAGGTGGACCTGCTCACCGCCACCCTCTCGGGCCTGGTCAACCACACCAGCGCCGCGGTGGCCGGGGCCCAGACCCCGATGCGCATGGGCAACGCCCACCCGAGCATCTTCCCCTACGAGCCCATGCCGACCGCCGACGGCGAGGTGGTGGTGATCGCCGGAAATGACCGGCAGTTCGCCGTGCTGTGCGAGGTGCTGGACATCGCCGAGGTGGCGGACGACGAGCGCTTCCGCGCCAACCGCGACCGCACCGTCAACCGCGACGCGCTGCGCCCCCTGCTCGAGGCGGCGCTCGCCACCCGGACCAGCGCCGACTGGTTCGCCCGCTTCCGTGCCCGGGGGCTACCGGGCGGACCGATCAACACGGTGCCCGAGGGCGTGGCCCTGGCCGCCGAGCTCGGCCTCGAGCCGGTCGTCGAGGTGGGAGACGGCACGGGGGCGGTGCCCTCGATCCGCAACCCGGTGCGCCTGTCCCGGACCCCGGCCAGCTACCGGCGCCCTCCCCCGCGACTCGACGAGCACCACGAGGAGCTGCGGGCCTGGCTCACTGGTCGGACCGCTACGCCGCCGCAGCCCGCGTCCGGTGCCTGAGCCATGGCGAGGTGCGTGCGGGTCGCGGCCGGCTCGGCTGGTCGCACGACCCGGAGGGGCCGGTCGTCGGTGGTGGCCGGGCAGGTGCTCCGGGTGACGGGGATTCCGTGATCCCTGTGCACGAGGGGACGTTCCCCCGGCGGCCAGACGGTCACGGATCCGTTCCACGCCGGGAGCGACGGGGTCGCGCCGACGAGTGCCAAGGCATCGTCGGGGCGTCGGCACCGGGGAGGCCCGCTGGGGGATCCCCGACGCCGGGTCCACCGACGTGGTGCAGATCGGCGTGCACGCCGCGGGGATCAACGCGGTGGCAGCCGCCGGGATCACCTCGGGATGCACGCCCACTGCCGGGTCCACATCGATGACAACGGTGTGGACTCCTGCGTCCCCAGGTGGTAGAAGGTCACTGAAGCCGTCGCTGCGCCGCGACCCGGGATACCGACCGGGTCCCGGCGCCGTGGCCCTCCGGCGCCTGCCAGGAGCCCGTGGATGCCGCCAGCCCCACCTTCCGGAGACGCCCCCCGCCCCTCGCTCAACCGCGAGGTCATCCTCGATGCGTTCCTGACGCTCGCGGCACGCCCCGGCACCACCGGGGTCAGCTTCCGCAGCCTCGGTCAGGAGCTCGGGGCGGATCCGACCGCCGTCTACCGCCACTTCCGCGACAAGTCCGCCCTCATCGAGGCCGCCCTCGACCGGCTGATCGGCGAGGCGGCTGCGGCCGCATCCGACGAGCCCGATTGGCGCGAGCGGATCAGCCGGACTGCGGCCGCCTACCTCGACCTCATGGTCCGCCACCCGGTCGTCGGCCAGCAGGCCGGGCACCGTACGACCGGCGGGCCGGGGGAGCTCGCGATGCTCGAGCTGCTCCTGCAGGCGCTGGTCGACGCGGGGCTGCCCGACGACCTCGTGGTCGACCACTACGCGCTGATCGCCGCGTTCGCCGCCTCCATGGCGGCCTCGCAGGCCGCCTACCTCATCGACGACGCGAGGATCGAGGCACGCGCGGAGCGGCCCTGGGTCGGGACCTACCCGGTCGTCGACCCGCAGCAGCATCCCCAGACCGTGCGCCTGCAGGCACGGCTCGCGAAGCTGCGTGACGCCGAGGTGTTCGACACCGGCCTGACCCGCCTCCTCGACGCCGTGGAGCAGTCGGCCGGCACCACCCGCGGCTGAGCACTGCCGGCTCCGGGGCACCCCGGCACGCGCGTCACCAGCGCAGGATCGCCGTGCTGGTCTCGAGGGTGTCCTCGGGCGCCAGCAGCACCCGGCCCCCGCGCTGCACGACCTCGGCCATCCCCAGCGCGTAGACGTCGGGGACGTGGGTGGCGTCCCCCGGGTCCTCGGCGACGAGGTGGCCGCTCGACGTCAGGTAGCCGTCGAGAGGGGGACCGTCGACGAGCACGAGCGTGTCGATGCGTCCCGCAACCGCCGCGGCGTGCAGGTCGGTCATGCCGGTGGCGATCCGATCGCCGCCCCGCCGGGCGTCGAGGAGGCGGCGGACGTCGTCGATGCGACGCTGCCGGTGCTCCTCCGCCGCCGCCACGATCCGCTCGACGAGGTCGGGCTCCTGCTTCTGGTCCGGAGCGGCAACCACCGCGACCGCGAGCTCGTCGGCCCAGGCCGAGACCTCCCGCAGGAAGGACTGGTTGCGCTCGACACCGACCGTGACCACCGGGAGGTCGCGAGCCTCGATGACCCGGTGGGCGGCCTCGGCGACCCGCCGCCAGTGGTTGCGCCGCCGCTCCCGGCGCTGCCGGGTGCCGGAGCGGTCCTGCGTGGCGGTGTGGTCCCCCGGGAAGACGAACGGGAAGGGGTCTCCGACCGGGTCCAGCTCCCGGCTGGTCAGATCGAGCACCGCGAGGTCGGCCTGCTGCTCGGAGAGGGTCAGCACCAGCAGCTCGCGGGGCCGCTGCTCGTGCTCGACGAGCGGGCGCAGCAGCGTCGCGCGGTCGCCGACCACGACCTGCTCGGTGACGCGCACCCCGGGCGACAGCGGGACGATCAGCGGGTCGACACCCACGCTCACGGTCATCCAGACCCCGTGCCGTGGCGGGATGTGGGCGACGAGCTCGTCGGGCTTCGGGAGCCGATCGAGCAGGTCGAGCCGCTCGGCACGCTCCAGTCGCTCGTCACCGTCGATGAGGTCCTCGGCCCGACGTCGCAGGTTGCCCACCGTCGTGGTCAGCGCGTCACGGACGCGGGGCAGGTCCTCGCCGGGCGCCGTGATGGTGACGGTGAGCTGCCCGGCGTGGGCCTGGAGTCGGTCGAGCAGCATGGTCGGTCACCTTTCGGTCCGTCGGTCCTGCCACGTGGACGCCCGGTGTTCGCGCCCATCGGGAACTCCCGGGTGCGTCCGACCCGGACGATGCCACAGAGTCAACAGTGTTGTCAACACTACTGGCCCGCTTCCCGACGTCGACCCTGAAGGAAAGCTGAAGCGTCCCTGTCAGCCTGCTCTCCCCCGCGCCACCGACGCGACGGATGGAGATTTCCGGATCGGCGCGTACGGCTGCCCGCACGGTCGGATCGGGGGCCAGCCCTCCTGCCGTGAGCCGACGGCCGGCGAACACTGCACCGTACGTCGCCGTAGCCGCGCCCAGCAGGGCAACGGATCGGAGGCGCCGGGGGATCACCGAGGCCCAACGACATCGAGCACAAGGAGCACCTCATGACCCAGACCACCACCGCCGTTGCCCGTCGGCGCCTGACCTTGGCGCTGGCCGTCGGCCTGGCTCTCGGGCTGACGGCCTGCGGCAGCGACGAGGACACCGACGCCGATACGGCGGCACCGGAGCCGGCGGAGCAGGAGGCAGTGGACGACGCCGCGGAGGTCGCGGACGAGCCCTCCGACGAGCCCGCCGACGAGCCCGAAGATGCCCCGGACGAGGGCGGCGAGGACCCCATCGAGGTGGAGATGGTCGACTTCGCCTACGTGGGCCTGCCCGACACCGTGTCGGCGGGAACCCGACTGTCGGTCATCAACACCGCCGAGGAGGAGCTGCACGAGCTGGTCGCCTTCCAGCTCCCGGATGACGAGGATCGCGGGGTCCCCGAGCTGCTGCAGCTGCCGCCCGAGGAGCTCCGCCCGGTGCTCGGCGACCCGACGATGGTGCTGCTCGCCGCTCCCGGCGGGCCGCAGATCGCCGCGGTCGGTGACGGCACCGTGGACGAGCCCGGCCGCTACGCGATCCTGTGCTTCATCCCCACCGGGGTCGCTCCCGAGGTCTACCTCGAGGCGGCGGCCGAGACCGAGTCCGGTCCCCCACAGGTCGAGGGTGGTCCTCCGCACTTCGTGCAGGGCATGTACGCCGAGCTCATCGTGGAGTAGGCGACCCGCCCGAGCCCTCGGCGCCCGGTGGGGACCAACTCCCGCCGGGCGCCGACGCTTTGCCGTCCGCCCGCAGGCACCGGCAGGCTTCGATAGCGTGACCGGCGCAAGGGGAACCCATCGACAGCCACCCAGGAGGGCTAGCTCACCCATGCAGCTGCTGCTTCAGATCACCCGGCAACGAGGACACCAGGCACGTCGGCACGAGCCACCGGCCGCCGTCACCGCGGTCCCACAGCCTTGGCTCCAGCGGGCACTCGTACTTGCCGCGCTGCTCGCGCTGCTCGCGGTGCTGGTCGTGCCGCTCGAGGCCCGGGCGCAGGCCGCTGGTGGCTGGTCGCAGGCGGCCGCGGACGCCGCCAACACCAACCGGGCGGTGGTGGACGGCCCGTCCGACCCGGGCCTGCGCTGGGCGGTCGACCTCGAGGCGATCGTCACCGACGAGGCCCCCCGCGGCTACGTGCTCGGGGGCTTGAGCGCCGTGCACCGGCCCGTCATCGGGCCCGACGGCGACGTGATCGTGCCGGTGGCCAACCCCGAGATCGGCGGGCGCTCGGCGTTCGTGGCGCTGGATCCCGACACCGGTGAGGTCACCTTCGAGCTGCAGCGCCGCGCGGCCAACTGCGCCCCCGCAGTGGACAGCCGCGACCGCATCTGGGCCGTGATGAACTTCGACTACGACGAGGCCACCTCCACCAACAGCCTGCGCGCGTTCGACGCCGACGGCCAGGAGCTCGACGAGTCGCTGTTCGACCTCACGGAGCTTGGCGTGGCCAGCCCGGCAAGCTGGTGCAACTTCAACACCGGCCTGCATCTCGCCGGGCAGGGCCCGAACGAGTACCTCGTGCTGTTCCATGTCCCCGACAACCGGCATATCGCCGCGCTGGACCTCTCCGGGGACACCCCGAGCATCGCCTGGCAGCTGGATGCCGAGGACGCCGCGGTGCCCTTCGACCGGTTCGAGAACTCCTCACACGGTGGGCCGGGCGGCGGCCCGTCCGCCCGGCTGGCGGCGATGACCGACACGCAGCTGATCGTGCCGGTACGCACCGGCGAACAGCACCAGCTGGCGTTCCTGGAGCTTGCGACCGGGCAGATCGGGCGGATCGTGGACCTGCCGGCGTTCACCGTGGGCGGCCAGCCCCGTGAGGCGCCGGTTCGGGGGTCGGTGACGGTGACGGTGGTGGGCAACATGGTGGTGGCCTCGCTGGCGGACCGGGGCGACTACGCCGGGGTGCTGCACGGGGTGTCGCTGACCGGCACCTCGACGTCCCCGGACTGGACCCAGCTGCTGCCCTCCGACACCCGCACCGTGAACGGCGGGGAGGTCATGGCGGTGAGCAACGCCACCGTGGTCGTGCCCTCGCTGGGAAGCCTGCAGGGCCACGCAGCGGCCACCGGCGCGGTGACCGCCTGGAGCGACGGGCCCGAGACCATGGTCAACGACGCGCAGCTACTCACCGACGCCGGCGGCGCGATCTACTCGACCTACCGGCCGGTGGCGGGCGCGAGCAACCTGGTGCGCTACCGCCCCGATGGGCGCATGGACTGGCAGCTGCGCCGCACCACCCTGCTGGGCGAGTTCACCGACCCGGCCTCCGACGAGCTGCGGATCGGACCCATCGACGCCCAGGGCACCCTGTACGTGCGCGTCGGCTCGCTGCTGTACGCCATCGACAGCTCCGGCGGGCTGGCCGACTGCGAGCTGCCGTTCGACGACGTCGCCGAGACCAACGTGCACGCCGAGAACATCTGCCGGCTGGTGGAGCTCGAGGTCACCACCGGGATCTCGGACACCGAGTACGGACCCAACCGGCCCGTCACCCGCGCGCAGATGGGCACGTTCCTGCAGCGGGCGCTGGGCCTGCCACCCTCGACGACCAACCGGTTCCCGGACGTCGATCCTGCTTCGGTGCATGCGCCGGGGATCAACGCCATCGCCGAGGCGGGGATCACGCTCGGGCGTGCGGACGGCACCTACGACCCGGCCGGTTCCGTGAGCCGCGCGGAGATGGCAAGCTTCCTGGCCCGCGCGGCGGGGCT
>SKJO01000219.1 GCA_007121975.1 Nitriliruptoraceae bacterium
CCAACCCCTGCTACTACGGCATCGACATGGCCAGCCGGGCGGAGCTGGTCGGCGCCGACCTCACGGTCGAGGAGATCCGCGAGTTCGTCGGCGCCGACTCGCTGCACTACATCTCGCTCGAGGGTCTGATCGATTCCACGCCAGACCGCCGAGAAACCCTGTGTACGGCGTGTTTCACGGGGGAGTACCCCATCCCCGTCCCCGGCGAGCACGAGCAACTCGCGCAGATCCGCTTCGACTTCGACACGCCATCTGGAGTCACTGGATCAGGGTGAGTCACGGGCGGGCGAGGTCTCAGGTCCGGTCCAGGTCCAGTGCTCGATCGGGTGTCGTCGTTGTTCGCCTCGAGGACGCGAGCTCAGCCGTGAGCCGCCGATGAGCCAGCCGCGGGAGGTCGCCGACGAACTGCCCCCGACCGCGGCGTCTCTTGCGACGAACCGCGGCTTGCCAGGTCAGCTAGCCACCGACCTCGGCAGGCGCTGCTTCGCCACCCCATCCGCGCCGCCAGCTGGTCCGAACGCCGAGCACGAGGGTCCCGCCGCCGGGCCCGTGTGAGCCGGAGGACACCGTGGCACGCCTGTTCGAGGCGCTCGCGCGCACCCTCGTGCGCCGGCCCGTCGTGGTGCTGCTCGCTGCCCTCGCCCTGACCGGCGTGTTCGCGGCCTTCTCGACCCAAGCGGTCCAGGAGCAGGACGTCCAGGTCGGCGACGACGAGCTCACCACCGCGCTGGAGACCGTGGAAGAGCGTTTCGGCGACCGCCAGTCGGTGCTCCAGGTCGTGATCCGCGCTGAGGAGGACGTCCGTTCCTCGGAGGCGCTTCAGGCCACCATCGCGATCACGCAGGCGATCCGAGGCAGCGAGCTGGCCGAGACGCTGATCGAGGAGCGCGGACAGCAACCGGGCGTCGTCAGCTTCCTGGACCCCGCCGCTCAGGCCGCCGACATGGCGGGGCTCGACCTGGCCGGGCTCGGCGACCACCAGGTGCGTGCATTCCAGGACCAGGCGCTCCAGATTCTGCCCGCCCAGGTCGCCGACCAGGTCACGGCTCTCGTCGGGGAGGGCGACCCGCCGACGGCCGGCCTGCTCCTCGTCTTCCAGCACACAGGGGGGCTGGAAGACGAGGCGGCGCGCGAGCAGCAGCGTGCGATGGCCCAGTTGGTCCGCGACGTCGCGGTCGCCGACGACCTCGAGGTGACCCCCTTCAGCTTCGAGCTGCTGCTCACCGACACCGACGTGGGACCGGAGATCGGTCGGCTGTTCGGTACCGCACTCGGGATCATCCTGCTGGTGCTCGCCATCGTCTACTGGATCAACCCGCAGGCCGGACAGCGCCTCCGCATCGGGAGGCGGACCGCCGGCGACGTCGGGCTCACCCTCGCGGTGATCGTGATGGCGGTGGTGTGGATGCAGGGCATCGGCGTGCTGCTCGGCCCCGACCATGCCGGCCTCATCGACCACTTCTCGCCCCAAACGCAGATCGTCCCGATCCTGATCGTCGGGCTCGGCGTGGACTTCGCGATCCACCTGCTGGCCCGTTATCGCAGTGAGGTGGGTCGGGGAGCGAGTCCTGCGGAGGGGCTCACCACCTCGATGCGGACGGTCGGGTTCACGCTCCTGCTGGTCACCGCCGCCACTGCCATCGGGTTCCTCACCAATCTCGCGAGCCCGGTGTCCTTCCTCGCCACGTTGGGCGTCCTCGCGGCGGTCGGGATCGCCTCCGCCTTCGTGCTCACGTTGACCTTCCTGCCAGCGATCCGGCTGCTGCTGGACCGCCGCGCCGAGCGGCTCGATCGCCTGCCGGCCGACGCGCTGGCGTCGCAGACACACCGACGTCTTCCGCAGCTCGCGGGTCGGGCCGCCTGGCTGGCGGAGCGGGTGCCGGTCCCCACGCTGCTCGTCGCGCTCGCCCTCACCGTGGTCGGGGGCTACGGGTTCACGCAGCTCGACAGTGAGTTCAGCCTGACCGACTTCGTGCCGCAGGACGAGCCGCTGCTCGAGGTGTTCGACACGCTGTCCGAGGAGTTCAACGGCGGGTTCGAGGAGTCGACGGAGGTGCTGCTGACCGGGGAGCTGGCCACCCCGGAGGCCCACAACGCGGTCGTCGGCTCCCTGGAACGGGCCGCCGAGCTCCAGAACGTCGAGACGGTCGGCGGTGTGCCGGACGGCAGCACGCTGCTCGGGGTGTTCGGGCGGGCGTTCGCCGACGACGGGCTCGCGCCGGAGCTCGCCGAAGCCGGCGTGCAGCGGGACGGCACCGTCGCCAACGACACCGACGTTGCGGCCCTCTACGACCTGCTCCTCGCCGAGGTGCCAGGTGCGGAGGACGTGCTGGCGCGGACCGACGACGGGTTCGTCGGCCGCGCCGAGCTGCGGACCAGTGCAGGGCAGAGCCGGGCCGGCGAGCTCGAAGCGGGCCTGCTGGCAGCCTTCGCGCCCGCCGGCGACGCCGATGTCCAGGCCGTCCCCGTGTCGCAGCAGATCCTCCAGGCGCGGCAGGCCGAGGAGATCGAGGCGACCCAGATCCTGTCGCTCCTGATCGCGCTCGGCGCGGCCATGCTGCTGTTGGTCGTGCACTTCACGATCGCGGATCGGCGTCCGATGCTCGGGGTCTTGACCGTGCTGCCGGTCGGGTTGGTGCTCGCGCTCACCTTCGGGACGATGGCCGTGACCGGCATCCCGCTCAACCCGGTGACCGCGACCCTCGCCGCCCTCTCCATCGGGATCGGGGTGCCCTTCACGATCCATGTGACGTCGAGGTACCTCGAGGAACGTGCCTGCGACGAGGAGGACACCCCGATGCGGCGCACCATGACGAGGACCGGTGGTGCCCTGGCCGGGTCGGCGCTGACGACCGCCATCGGCTTCGGGGTCCTTACCACCTCGACGCTGGTGCCCTTCGCGCAGCTCGGCTACGTGATCGTGTACGCGATTGGCTACTCGCTGGTGGCGGCCGTGCTGGTGCTGCCGAGCCTGCTGGCCCTGTGGGACCGCTGGGACCGGCGTCGCGGTGGTGGTCAGCTCGCCGGGACGTCCTCGAGCAGGACGTCGACGAGGTCACGGATCGACACCACGCCGGTCACCGCGCCCTGAGGGGCGACAGCGAGGTGGCGGATCCGGGCGTCCACGATGGTGCGCGCGCACGTGGTACACGCGGCGCCCACGTCACGTCCACCTCCGACGGGAAGCGCGCGGGGTCGGGGATGGCTTCGAGAGTGATGCGGCCCTGGGTGCTGACGGTCTCGAGGGTCACGTGGCCGTAGCGCAGGAGCCGTTGGAGCATCGACTGGGCAAGGTGGGTGCTGACCGCGGTGATCGCGGACTCCTCCTCACCAGCGAGGATGCCCTGGTACACATCGAGGAAGGTCGACAGGTCGCGTCAGCCGCCCTACCGGCTGTGCCAGCTTGGGTGAGACTGGTCCGCGGAGCCAGAAGGATGCGGCGGCGTGCCTCAGGTCGTGGTGGCGAAGGCACTCCAGCTTGCGCAGGACCCGCTCGGTGCTCGCTGTGAAGCCCGCAGCTCCTCGACGGAAGCCGCCCGTGCAGGTTCCCAGATGCCCTGAGCGAACCACTTCGGGTCAAATGGCCGTCCTCGATCGCCTGTGAGGAACGCAGCGGCGGGATCGCTGTCGACGTACATGTTCAGGTGGTGTCGGACGAGAGGCACCAGTTGCGGGAAGCCCGGATGTGACGGGCTTCGCCGACCTCTCGCCCCTTGAGTGGCGCCGTCGGCACCTCGCGGTCCTCCGGGTCGACCAACCGTTGACTCCTCGAGGTCGGGCGTTGCTCGTCGAAGACCGACCACCCACCCACGGGCATCGCCGTGGGCGACGGCCGGCAGCTCGAAGCAACTGCAGCGGATCCCGAGCGTCTCACCGGGGCGCAGCCGCGCCAAGCCGGGTAGCGGCGCGTAGCGGAGAGGAGCCACCGATCCCCATGGGGTGCACCACCCGCATGTTGTCTGCGAACCGGATCAGCCGACCGCCAGCAAGCTTGCCAGCCTGAACCAGCCCGAGCGGGACCAGCACGGCACCCACGACGGCGCGCAGGGTGATCCCGGCGGTGCTTGTGAAGGTGATCTCACCGAACAGGGCGCTGGAGCCGGCGGCGATGCCGAGGCCGACCAGCAGCAGGAAGCCGGCGGCACCGACGCCCAGCGCGCCTGCGTAGACGGTCGGGCGCTACCGGTCGGGTCCGGCCTGGGCGACCGCCTGCCTGCCCAGCAGCCCGACCAGCAGCGGGAACGAGCACGGCGAGAAGAACGACGCCAGCCCCGCGGCCAGCCCGAGCAGCGTGAAACCGTGCACGGCGGGCAGGTCGAAGCCGGGGAAGGCGACGAAGCCAGCTCGCCCGGCGATGGCGATCACGGTCACCGCGACGACCCCGAGCGCGTAGCGTGACGCGCTCGGGTCGGGGTATCTGGGTCGGGTTGATCGACCATGACCGTCACGGACCTTGGGGTCGAGGGCGGCACCACGATGTCACCGCTCGCTGTTGCGCCCTGACGCGTTGCGTCGGGGTGAGGGTCGGTCTCGACGCTACGCCCGCCAGCGGCTGGAAGGTGAGGCCGACCAGATACTCGCGACACGATCGGGGCACCACCAGGCACGGATTCCATCCCGGCCGCTAGCCGCCGAGCCGGTGGACGAGTCTGGGCAGCATCCGGTAGGGGACGGGTGCTGCGATCGTCTGGTCGACGGTGCCGGCCAGGTACAGGTCGTGCTCGGGGCACCAGAACAGCCACGACCCGCTCGCGCCGGTGTGGCCGATGAACGTGGGCGACCGCCTCCCCGCGTTCAGCAGCCGGGGGACCCGATAGCGCTTGAGGCCCAGCCCGTACTCGATGGGCCAGCCCGGCGCCATGATCGCGGCCCGGTCGCGGGGCAGCCCGAAGCGGTTCCAGCGCGCCTGCATGTGACCGAGCGTGCCCTCGCGCTGGAACAGCTCGCCCGCGAGCAGGGCCCGCAGGAAGACCAGCGCGTCCGCGACGGTGCCGATCAGCCCACCCTCGGGCGCCATCGAGGCCATCGCCTGGGGGCGGTCCAGCACGGTGTCGCCCGACCACATGGTCGCGGGGACGCGGGGCTGGGAGCCGGGGGGATGACCAGCGAACCAGGTGTCCTGCAGCCCTAGCGGCTCCAGGATCTGCGCTTCGACGGCCTGCTGGAACGTCCGTCCCGTGACCTGCGCGACGATCGCACCAAGCAGTTGGAAGTTCGTGTCGGAGTAGCGGGCACGCTGGCGTGCCGTCCCTGGGTCCTGCGGCGGGAAGTACGGGCTGAGCCGGCGCACCCTGGCGAGCACCTCGTCGAGGGTGTAGGCGAAGTCCCCCTCTTCGATCCGATCGGTGAAGCTCCGCTCACCGGGAGGAGTGTCCAGGAAGTAGTCGGGCAGTCCCGAGGTGTGCGACAGCAGCTGACGCACGGTGAGTCCCGTGCTGCGATCCACCCCCTTGAGGCGGTGCAGGCCGTCGGTGAGCTCCGGTGGCAGGTAGGCGCTGATGCCAACGTCGAGGTCCAGGTTGCCCAGCTCCCACAGCTGCATCACGGTGGTTGCCGTGTAGAGCTTGGTGACGCTGGCGTAGTGGAACGGAGTGTCGGGTCGCAACGCTGGCCCGTCGGGCTGAGCTGGGCCGGCGGCCGCGACCGCGCTCGAGGTCCCATCGCTCCCTTCCACGGCGACGACGGCATGGCGGATCCCTCGCTGACCGACGAGCTGACCGACCGTGTCATCGAGGACGCTCGCCGCGGTGGTCACCGTCATGACTCTGCACCTCCTCATGCACTGTGGCACCGACGGAGACGCCGCCGCGCACGCCGCATCGTTCACCCACGACAGGTCACGATCGTTGCTGTCAGCCCCTGGGATGGGCAGGGCCGGAAGCCCCGACGTGGAGGGGTCCAGGGCCCGCTGTGCGGACGATCCGGATGCGGTGACCGGCTGGCAGTCAGGCGCGCTGTCAAGCGGATCGCCTCACGAGCTCCAGGCGTGGCGCGGGCACTGCCCGCCGCCGTCGACATCGGAGCGCGAGGAAGGTGGTCCTCGCGGCGGGTCAGCGCACGCCGAAGGAGGCCACGCCGCCCTCGATCTCGATCTGGGCGCGGTGCTCGGCGGTGTCGAAGTCGGGCGAGCGGTACCCCTGCCCGTGGCGGGGGAAGCGCCGTTGGTCGACGTCCACGCTGGCCAGGGCGCTGCGCACCTGCACGTCGGCGGCAACGTCCGCGGGCACCCAGATGTCGACGTCGGCCGCGCCGGCGTCGACCTCGACCCGGCAGCTGCGGCCGGCCGGGAGCAGCACCTCCACGTCGCTGGCCCCGGTCTTGACCGACAGCGACTCGACCGCGGTCGCGGTGAGGTCGAGGTGGACCTGGCTCGCCCCGGTCCGCACCTCGAGGGCGGTGGGGTGGTCGGAGGCGAGGTGGAGGTCCCAGTCCAGGGATCGGCGTGTGCGTAGCACCCGATCGAGGTTGGTGCGCTGGCGAAGCGTCACCTCGAGCCGGTCGCCGACCCGCCGGCGATCGAGCTCGCCGCCCCCGCGCACGGTCCCCTCGCACAGCAGCCCGGGCTGGGCGCCGCCCGCGACCCGAAGTGTTCCGGCCCCGTGTGCGAGCACCAGGCGGCCGCCGGTGGCGTCGTCGAGCGGCACCTCGATCGGTTCGGGGTCGGTGCCCGCGGTGTGGCGGCCCACGTTGCCAGCCAGGAGCGCGACTCCGGCGACCATCAGCAGCAGCGGCACCACCGGGACACCGCCGGGCAGGACGCCCAGGTCACGGAGCGCGAACAGTGCACCGATGATGCTCAGCACGAGCGGGGCGACCAAGGTGGCGGCCCGCCGCGACCCGGGATGGGCCAGCAGGGTCACCCCGGCGGCGAGCATCGCCCAGGGCCACGCCGAGGTGGGCCCGACGACCTCGAGGGTACGCAGCAGCAGGACCAGTCCGAGCACCAGTAGTGCGACGCCCCACCC
>SKJO01000207.1 GCA_007121975.1 Nitriliruptoraceae bacterium
CGACGTCCAGCCAGGCGGCCAGGCTCGCGGCCCGCAGCGCCGCGGCCACATCGTCGCCGCCGTCGAGGTCGGCCCGCGCCACCTCGGAGGTCAGGGGCTGCTCAGGGCCGTAGCCGGGTGAGAGGTGCTCGGCCACCTCGAGGTAGGCCGTCAGCCGCTCGGACGCCACCCGGCGCACGGGACCGTCGAGGACTGCGTGGCGCGGCTCGAGGTCGTCGAGCAGACCCGACCAGTCGTCGGAGGTACGCCGCTGCGGCTCGTCGCCGGTCACCGCCACCACCGCCGAGGAGGGGTCGGTGGGACCGTCGGGCAGGTCGAGCCGGACCTCGAGCGGGACGAGCCCGGGGGCGTCGAAGGACGCGCTGACGCGGTCGCGCACCCCGCGCAGCCCGGCGCCGGCCAGCACCTCGTCGTCGAGGTCCTGCGCGGAGCCCACCGGGTAGGTCTGCTCGATGCGGCGATCGTCGCCGAGGTCGATGCGCAGGCCGAGGTCGAGGTCGGGCGGGCCGAGCACGTCGAGGTCGAAGGTCAGCTCGCGGTCGAGCTGCTCGAGCAGGGTCAGCGCCTCGGTGGGGTCGAGCCGCGTTCCCGCCACCTCGAACGAGCGCACCGGCCCCTCGCGGAAGTCGAAGAACCGGACCTGCCGGGTCAGGGTGGTCTCGCCGCCGTCCCGGTCGCGGGCGGTGATCTCGAGCTCGAAGGGTCCGCCGTCGGGCACGGTGTCGTAGCGGCACACGGCCGTGACCTCCGACTCGATCACCGGCTTGGAGAAGGTGGCCCGCACCAGGGCATTGCTGACCCGCAGATCCTCGACCGCCACGGGCGGGGCCCCCGGGGTCGTGTCACAGTCGACGGTGACCACGAAGGGCGTGTCGTTGAGTCCGGGGTCGGTCAGGGAGGCGGTGATCGCGAGCGGGTTGCCCGGCAGCGGCCTGAGCGACTGCCCCTCGGCCAGGACGAGGGTGGGTGCGGCGTTGAGCACCTCGAGGTCGAAGGTGACGCTCGAGGTGACCCCGAGCTGGTCGCTGGCGGTGATGCGCACCTCACGCGAGTCGCGGGGCCCGTCGCCCGGGGTCCACTGCCAGGTCCAGCTGCCCCCGCTGCGGGTGACCTGCCCGACGTTGGCCGACAGCTGGTCGAGGCCCGCCGGCGCGCTGATCGAGCCGATGACCGTGACCTCGTCGCCCTCCTCGACGGTGAGCGCCTCCGCACCGGTCGTGAGCACGGGCGGTCCGCCGAGCGCCTCACCGAGCGCGGTGGTGAGGTCGACGCGCGGCGTGGTCTGCGTGGCGGTCCAGGTCGTCGCGCTCTCGGAGGCGATGCCCGGGCCGGTCGCGTAGGTGATCGGCACCCCGGTGTCGAGCAGCAGGGAGATCAGCGTGTCGGGATCGGCGGATGGCTGCGCGGCGGCGAGCAACGCGATGGCTCCGGCGACGTGCGGTGCGGCCATCGAGGTCCCGCCGGAGCTGCGGTAGCCCAGGTCCGGCCCCGCCGACATGATCGAGTGGCCCGGCGCGAGCACATCGAGCAGCGGGCCGCGGTTGGAGTCGAGTCGCAGCGCGTCCGACAGCAGGGTGTTGCCCACCGTCAGGACGTTGTCCTCGCAGCCGGGCTGGGAGACCTCCTGTCCGTATCCGGTGTTGCCCGCCGAGGCCACCGTCACGATCCCGGCGTCGCGCAGCGCGTCGAACGCCAGCCACTCCGGGCTCTGGCTGGCGCCGCAGTGCTGGGTGTAGCGCCCCCCGCCGATGCTGAGGTTGGCGGCGACGACGCGCAGGCCGTCGTCGGCGAGGTCGAGCAGATGCTCCATGGCGGCGATGCGGTCGGTGGCGCTCGAGCGCATGCAGGGTGAGGACCGCGGGGCGCACAGCTCGACGTCGTCACGCCGGTTGAAGACCTGCAGGGCGACGATCTGCGCGCCGGGCGCCACGCCGGCCGCCGGTGCGGCGGGATCCGTGTCCGCGCTGCCGTCCCCGGCGGCGATGCCGGCCACGTGCGGACCGTGGGTGCAGATGTTGCCGCTTGATGACACGCAGGCACTGGTCTGCGAGTTGGCGGCACCGGGACCGGTCTGCTCCTCGGAGCCGTCCGGGCACAGGGTCGTGGTCGAGCTGCTGTTGAAGAGGCTCTCGAACCACAGGAAGCGTCCGTCGTCGCTGAAGCAGGCCTCCTCGACGACCCGTCCCGCGAAGAAGGGGTGGGTGCGGTCGATGCCGGTGTCGAGGATCGCCACCGCCACCCCGCTGCCGTCCTCGCCGTAGTCGTGCAGGGTGTCGGCGCCGATGTGGGGCACGCTGAGGTCGAGCTCGGTGGTGGCCGCGACGTCCTCGGTCACCGCGACCACCCCGACTCCGGCGGCCTGCAGACGCCGCTGCCACATGTCCAGTGACTCGGTGGTCGCGATCCTCAGCGACACCAGCGGAAAGCGCTCGTAGGTGCGGCGTACGAGGATGTCCTGGCCCTCGCGGATCAGCAGGTTGCGCTCGGCGACCCAGGCGAGCAGCGGCCCGTCGCCGACCTGCTCGTCGACCTGCACGATGAGGTCGAGCAGGTCGGGCACGAACTCGGGTTCGCGCTCGATGTCCTCGCGGTCGTCGTCGACTTCCTGGGCGAGGCTGGCCGGCGGGGCGAGCCAGGTCACGGCCGCCAGCGCGGCCAGGACCAGGGCGGCCATGACCAGGGAGGCCATCACCCTCGTGAGCAGTCGGCTGGGCATACGGGCTCCTCGGCTCGTCCCCCGGATCCGGTCCTCTCCGCACGCTGCGCCTCCTACCGACGGCGGTCAGGCACCGTCAAGCCAGCGCCCCGATCAGCCCGGGAGCTGACCGCGACCGGCGGCCGGAGCGCTCAGGGTGGTGGACGCAGCGTGCGTCCAACAGATCGATCGGACGACGCGTCGGATGCACACGCCAGGCCATCGGATGCCTATGCTGCGCGACGCTTCGCCGACCCGGGTCCGTGATCATCACGGACCGGCGCCACGAGGGCGAAGCGGGAACATGACGGTGAGCTTCTGGCTCGAGGACGCCGAGGACGGCATCCGCCGCCCCAGCCTCGATGGATCCTGCACGGTGGACGTGGCCGTGGTCGGCGCCGGGTTGTCCGGCCTGTGGACCGCCCGGGAGGTGCTGCGCCGCGATCCGTCGCGCTCGGTGCTGGTCCTCGAGGCGCGCACGGCCGGCTTCGGCGCGTCGGGACGCAACGGCGCGTGGCTGATCGCCGGGCTGGGCATCAGCCCGGGCGAGCTCGCCCGGCGCACCTCCCCGGAGCAGGCCCGCGCCACGATCCTGGCCATGCGCGGGGCCCTCGACGAGGTGGAGAACACCCTGGCCGAGGACGGCATCGACGCCCGGCTGCGCCGCAAGGGCAACCTGCGGGTCGCGCGCGGCCCGCACGAGGTGCCGGCGATGGAGCGCAGCCTCGAGGCGCTCGAGCAGCTGGGGGTGGCCGACGGGTTCGAGCTGCTCGATGCCGACGCGCTGGCCCGCCGCGTGCACATCGACGACGCGCGGGGCGCGCTGTTCGAGCCGTACTCGGCGGCGATCCACCCCGGGCATCTGGTGCGGGGCCTGGCCCGCAGTGTCGAGGCGCACGGCGGGACGATCGTCGAGCACACCCCGGTGGTCGACCTCACCCCGCGCCGGGGTCGGGCGCGACCGACCGTGGTCACCCCCACCGGCACGGTGTCCGCCGACGCGGTGGTGCTGGCGACCGAGGCGTGGACCTCGCGGCTGCCCGGCTTCGAGCGCCGGGTGCTGCCGGTGTACTCGCTGGTGGTGCTGACCGAACCGATCGACGACGAGCGCTGGGCGCAGATCGGCTGGCAGGGCCATGAGCTGCTGGCCTCGCACCGCTACACCGTGGACTACCTGTCGCGCACCGTTGACGGCCGGATCCTGTTCGGCGGACGCGGCGCGCCCTACCACTTCGGCTCGCGCATCGCCGACCGCTACGACCATCACGAGCGCACCCACGCGGGCCTGCGCCAGCAACTGCTCGAGTGGTTCCCGGCGCTGCGGGGCGTGGGGTTCAGCCACGCCTGGGGCGGGCCGCTGGGGATGCCGCGCGACTGGATGCCCTCCTTCGAGCACGATCCGGCCACCGGCATCGGCGCCGCCTACGGCTACACCGGGCAGGGCGTGCTGGCCACCAACCTCGCCGGCCGGGTGCTGGCCGACCTGATCGTGCACGGCGACACCCCGTACCGCGACCTACCCCTGGTCGGCCACCGACCACGGCGCTGGGAGCCCGAGCCGCTGCGGTGGCTCGGAGCGCGCTACCTGCAGGTGGCGCTGGCCCGGCTCGACGATCGCAGCGCTCAGCGCGGCCGGCCGCCCTCGGGCCGCAGCCTGGCCGAACGCCTCGTGCGGCACTGAGGGGCTTCCGGCCGCGGCCCTGGGGGCGAGGCCGAGCGCCCCAACGCCCGACACGCCGGACTCTGCGCGACAGTCGCTTGCGAAGTGCGCTCAACGCGCCCAGCGGAGGGGGCGGCGCGAGAACCTCGCGTGGGCGCGAGTTTCTGGCGCCAGGACCGGAGCGGCACGCGAGAACCTCGCGTGGGCGCGAGTTCCGCCCGCCGCCACCCGCAAACCGCGCGCCCAGCGATCCAGGCAGCACGTAGAGCGCACGCGCAGCGCGGCGCAGCGCAGCGCGCCGACCCGACGGCCACCCGACGGCGACCCGCCGCCGACCCGGCGAGCCACGATCAGGCGACCTCGAAGCGCTCGGCGGCCAGCGCCAGCGTGATCGTGGTGGCGTTGAACGCCGCATGCGCGGCGATGGGTACCAGCAGACTGCCGCTGCGGGCCAGCGCCAGCGCGAACCCGACCCCGAGCAGGAACAGTCCCCCGCTGTACAACGGCTGGGTCACCTCGACGTGCACGGCGGCGAAGAACAGTGCCGAGAGCAGCGCCGCCGGCCACAGCCCGACCCGGCGGTGCAGCGACTGGAACAGCAGCCCGCGGAACACCAACTCCTCGAGCACCGGGGCCATGACCACCGCCGCGATGATCGCGAGCACCGTGGCCAGCCCGCCGCTGGCGGCCTGCGACAGCAGCTGCTGGTCGGGCCCCTCGACGGGACCGAACAGCGCGATCAGCGCCGCGAGCAGCAGGCTGATCCCGACGAACGAGCCCACGCCGACGACCACGCCGATCAGCAGGTGCCCGGCCCGAGGGCGGCGCGGCCCGAGCAACCGCCAGCTGAGCCGGCGCCGGCCCGACAGCCAGGCCAGGATGCCGGCCAACGCCACCGTCTGCGAGGCGATCGCCACCCCGACCAGCGCCGGGCCGTCCGCCGGGTCGACCAGCCCGAGGCCGATCACCGGCACCGCCACCACGAACTGCGCCAGCAGGGTCCACACCAGCAGCACGCCCGACTCGAGCACCGACACCGGCACCGCGAAGGCCTCGGCGGTGGAGGTGCCGTGGACCCGGTCCTCGGCCCAGGGCGGGTCGTCGCGGCCCGCATCGTCGTCCGGCAGGGGTGGTTCCTCGTTCATGGCTCCCTCCGTCGCGCACGGCCGGCGCGCAGCAGCCCGCCGAGCCCCGCCAGCAGCACACCGGCCGCGCCCACCAGGAGCACGACGGCCAGGACCGGCCGGGACAACCAACCGGGCCCGGTGTCCCACCAGCCGCCCTCCGGCCACCACGAGCCACCCGGCCCGTCCGCGCCCGACCCGTCGCCACCCGACCCCCAACCGGAGCTGCCGGTCCGGCCGGCAGGCACCACGACCTCCACGGGGATGCCGGCGCGCTGCTCATCACCGTCCTCGGCGACCAGCGCGACCTGATAGATCCCGGCCGCAACCCGCTGCCCGGCGTCGTCGGTGAGGTCCCAGCTCGCCGCGTGCCGGCCGGCGTCGACCGCGCCGACGAGCCGGTCGGTCACCACCTCGCCGTCGGCGTCGACCACCTCGAGGAAGAGCAGCACGGGGCGGGCGACCTCGGTCTCGACCACGACCTGCTCGGCGGTGGCGAGTGCGGCCAGCTCCACGGTCGGCGCCGGTTCGAGCGGGGCGTCCAGCCCGTCGGGCGGGGTCAGCACCCAGCCGTCGCCGTCGACGTCGAGGTGCCAGGTGCCCAGCGCCCGCTCGACCACCACGCCTTCGTCGCTGCGGATGGTGACCGCGACGTCGCCGGCGATGGTCACCGGCAGCTCGACCGGCAGGCCGACCCGCAGCCGCTCGGGCAGGTCGGGGCTGGTGGTCGGGGTCAGCCCGGCGTAGTAGGCGGCGAGGATCTCGCGGTGGTCCTGCCCGTCGTCGGCGCGGCCGCGCGCGCCGTACTGCCCCATGCCGACCCCATGCCCCCAGCCCTGGCCGTGCAGCACGACCTCGTCGTCGCGCAGCTCGGGGGCGAAGCGGCTGGAAGGCACGGTCGAGGGCAGCGGCCGCAGCCGGTCGGCGCGGGCCTGGGGGAAACTCTCCGGGAAGCGGGTGGGGGCGATGCGCGACACGAAGTCGGCGAAGGCCCGCGCGCCCACCTCGGCGCTGGTGCCGTCCTGCCCGGTGACCCGGATCAGCGCGTTGGGGTCGTCGACGGCTCCGATGCGTTCGACCTCGGCGACCGGCACGGCGGCCGACAGGGTGTCGCCGCGGGAGAGCACGTCGTCGAACTGTTCGCGGGTGAAGCTCGCCGTCCAGCGGTGGTAGGGCGAGACGGCGTCGGCCGGGTCGTCGATGGACACCAGGTAGGGCCGCGGCCCCTCGGAGGGGAACGCCTCCTCGTTGGCGTAGGTGCGCCCGCCCGAGGTGGAGAAGTACCGGGCGAGGATCGGAGCCCCGTCGTCGCCGAGCAGGACCTGCCCGGCGGTGTCGTCGACCGCCGCGCGCCAGGGGGTGGGCCGGCCCTCGTCGAGCTCGACCTGCACCCCGCGGTAGACCTGGCAGGCCACGGTCGCGCAGAGGTCGTAGCCGTCGTAGACGCCGGTGCGCGTCACGTACCAGGCGTAGGTGCGCGC